>DASRUW010000001.1:0-4328 GCA_035655255.1 Telluria sp.
ATCGCCGTGATCATGGACCCGCTACCGGAACCGCGCCGCACCGATTTCCCCGACGATTTCGTCTGGGGCTGCGCCACCTCGTCCTATCAGATCGAGGGCGCGGCGCAGGAGGACGGGCGGGCCGAGTCGATCTGGGACCGCTTTTGCGCAGAGCCGGGCACGATCCGCGACGGCAGCAACGGCGCGGTCGCCTGCGACCATTACCATCGCTGGTCGCAGGACCTGGACCTGCTGCAGTCGCTCGGCGCCAACGCCTACCGCTTCTCCATCGCCTGGCCGCGTGTGTTTTCCGCACCGGGCACGGTCAACCCGAAGGGGCTCGATTTCTACGAGCGTCTGGTCGACGGCATGCTGGAGCGCGGCATCACGCCCTGGCCGACCCTGTACCACTGGGACCTGCCGCAATTCCTGCAGGAGCAGGGCGGGTGGGGCGCGCGAGCCACGGCCGGCGCCTTCGCCGAATTCGCGGACGTGGTGAGCCGCCGCCTGGGCGACCGGGTGCGGCATTGGATCACGCATAACGAGCCCTGGTGCACCGCCATCCATGGCCACTTCGACGGCGTGCACGCGCCCGGTGCGCGCGACTTCGGGCTCGCCCTCCAGGTGGCGCACCACGTGCTGCTCTCGCATGGACTGGCGCTCGGGGCGGTGCGCGCCAACGTGACGGACGCGCGGGCCGGTATCGCCCTCAGCCTGCACCCGCTGCGTCCCGCTTCGGAGCGGCCCGAGGACGTGGCCGCGACGCGCCGCTACGACGGACTGCGCAACCGCTGGTTCCTCGATCCGCTGTATGGCCGCGGCTATCCAGCCGACACCTGGGAAGCCTGCGGCGCCGCCGTGCCGCACATCGGGGCCGGCGACATGGAAACGATTGCCAAGCACACCGACTTCCTCGGCGTTAACTACTATTTTCCCGAGGTTGTCGCCGACGCGCCGGGCAGCGGTCCGCTCGGTCTGCGCACGGTCGACACGCCCGGACTGGAACGCACCGCGTTCGGCTGGGAAGTCTCCCCGCAAGGCATGGTCGATCTGCTGGCACGCGTGACGCGCGACTACGCGCCCGGCCCGATCTACATTACCGAGAACGGCTCCAGCTACGAAGACAGTCCCAGTCCGGAAGGTGCGGTGCTGGACGTGGAACGGCGCGCCTATCTTGTGCGGCATCTCGCGGCCGTGCGCGCGGCCGTGAAGCAGGGCATCGGGGTGCGCGGCTACTTCGCCTGGAGCCTGCTGGACAACTTCGAGTGGGCCGAGGGCTACCTGCGCCGCTTCGGCCTGGCCTACGTCGATTTCGGCACGCAGCAGCGCGTGCTCAAGGCCAGCGGCCAATGGTACCGCCGTTTCCTGCGCGGCGAACCAGTCTGATTTATACCACTAGTCGCATAAGGATATTGACAAACAGATTTACAGGAAGCACACTCTGAATCAGAAATTGGAAACGTTACCAATTCGAAGTTAGCAGTTGCAGCAAGCGCAGTTTTTCTTAACAATCCACGAAAGAGATGGAGACGAGATGAGCACCCCTAGCAAGCAGCGCGCCCAGCGACAAGCGGTCCAGGCGTTCCGAATCACCCCGATCGCCGCCGCCTGCGCCGCGATGCTGATGGCCGGCAGCGCCGCGGCCCAGACCGCGCCGGCCGGCACGGACGAACCGATCAAGGTCCTGGTGACCGGCATTCGCGGCAGTATCGAAAGCTCGATTGCGATCAAGCGCAATTCGGATTCGATCGTCGAAGCGATCACCGCCGAAGACATCGGCAAGCTGCCGGACGTGTCGATCGGCGAATCCATCGCCCGCCTGCCGGGCCTGACCGCGCAGCGCGTCGAGGGACGCGCCCAGGTCATCTCGATCCGCGGCCTGCCGCCGGATTTCTCCACCACCCTGATGAACGGCCGCGAAGTGGTCAGCACGGGCGAGAACCGCAGCGTCGAATACGACCAGTATCCGTCTGAGCTGATCAACGGCGTGACCGTGTACAAGACCCCCGACGCGGGCCTGGTGGGCCAGGGCCTGGCCGGCACCGTGGACCTGCTGACGGTCAAGCCGCTCGACCTGCGCGGCCGCACCTTCGTGGTCAACGTGCGCGGCGAGCACAATGGCAACGGCACCCTGAACCAGGGCCTGTCCGCCAACGGCAAGCGCCTGTCGGTGTCCTACATCGACCAGTTCGCGAACAATACCGTCGGCGTGGCGCTCGGTTTCGCCCACCTCGATTCGCCGGGCCAGCAGCTCGAATACAAGTCCTGGTGGTGGGGTAACGACAACAAGCTGGGCGACGCCAACAAGGACGTGATCGGCCTGAAGGGCGCGGAGCTGACCGCCACGTCGAGCACCCAGAAGCGCGACGGCCTGATGGCTGTGGTCGAGTACAAGCCGAACAAGGAATTCCGTTCCACCCTGGACCTGTACTACTCGCAGTTCGACAAGGACCGCACCATGCGCGGCATGATGTGGAACTCGCACCAGTGGAGCGACATCTTCTACACCGATCCGAAGATCGACACCATCGACGGCACCCGCCTGCTGACCAGCGGCACGGTGCACAACCTGAAGCCGATCGTGCGGAACGACTACAACACGCGCTCGGACACGCTGTTCGCCTTCGGCTGGAACAACCGCTGGCGCGGCAAGGACTGGACCCTGGTGGGCGACCTGTCGTATTCGAAGGCCGACCGCGAGGAGCAGATCCTCGAAACCTACGCCGGCCTGTCCAAGGACGGCAAGATTACCGACACCTTCAAGTTCAGCATCCCGACCGGCGCGGGGCTGCCGACCTTCACGCCGAGCCTGAACTACGCCGACGCCAACGTGGTCAAGCTGCTCGATCCGGAAGGCTGGGGCCACGACGGCCTGATGCAGCGCCCGGTGATCAAGGACGAATTGAAGTCCCTGCGCCTGTCGGCGTCGCGCGACCTGGAGTGGGGCGTGTTCTCGAAGTTCGACACCGGGATCAACTTCAGCGAGCGCGAGAAGAAGCGCACCGGCATCGAGAACGAGTGGAACCTGAAGAACAACCGCGCCCCCGTCACGGTGCCCAGCGATCTGCTGCAGTCCCCGACCTCGCTGTCCTTCGGCGGCATTCCGTCCGTGATGGCGTATGACATCATGGCCACGCTGAACCGCTTCTACGACATGAAGCCGGACCCGAACAACAACCTCTGGAAGCGCAACTACACGATCACGGAGAAGGTCACGACCGCCTACGCCAAGCTGGGCATCGACACCGACGTCGCCAAGATCCCGGTGCGCGGCAACCTGGGCCTGCAGTTCGTGCACACCAACCAGAGCTCCGTCGGCTTGAACAACAACGGCAGCAGCACCGGCGACGCGGCGCGCGGCAGCTCGTACAACGACATTCTTCCGAGCCTGAACCTGGCGGCGGAAGTGGTCAAGGACGGCTACCTGCGCTTCGGCGCGGCGCGCGAAATGGCCCGTCCCCGCATGGACGACCTGAAGGCGGGCGCCAGCGCCGGCGTGGACGGCACCAAGAAGCTGTGGAGCGGCAGCGGCGGCAACCCGGACCTCAAGCCGTGGCGCGCCAACGCCTACGACCTGTCGTTCGAGAAGTACGTCGGCAAGGGCAGCTATGTCGCGCTGGCCGCGTTCTACAAGAACCTCCAGACCTACATCTACAACAAGCAGTCCGCGTTCGACTTCACCGGCTTCCCGAACAACAGCGGCGTGGTGCCGATCTCGAACATCGGCACGCTGAACATGCCGGCCAACGGCGAAGGCGGCATCGTCAAGGGTATCGAGTTCTCCGGCGCGCTGAACTTCGGCCTGCTGTGGGCGCCCCTGGACGGCTTCGGCATCGCCGGCAGCACCTCCAACACCAAGAGCTCGATCCACCCGAACGGCCCGGACACCAAGCAGGCGTTGCCCGGACTGTCCGGCGTCGTCTCGAACGTGAGCCTGTTCTACGAGCAGGGCGGCTTCTCGGCCCGCGTGAGCCAGCGCTACCGCTCCGCCTTCCGCGGCGAGGTGACCGGCCTGTTCACCGATCGTTCGTTCAGCGAGATCCTCCCGGAGCATCAGATCGACCTGCAGGTGGGTTATGCCTTCGACAGCGGCATGCTGAAGAACGCATCGCTCCTGCTCCAGGTGAACAACCTGAACAACTCGCCCTACCAGACCCGCCAGGGCGATCCGTTCAGCGGCGGCGCCTACGCGCCGGAGCGTTACACGACCTACGGCCGCCAAGTGCTGCTGGGTGTGACGTACAAGTTCTAAGCCGACTCCCTGCTGTCCCTTCACTCCCGCGCGAGCGGGAGTTCTGGCGCCGCCGCGAGGCGGCGCTTTTTTGAATCAATCCATGGCAATCATGAAC
>DASRUW010000002.1:0-3015 GCA_035655255.1 Telluria sp.
AGTCGACGAGATGCATCCCTTGCACCACCTCAGTCAGCGCGGCGACATATTCGGGGGCTGGCTGCGCACGCTCCGCAATCGGCGCCTGCGCCGCCAGCGGTGGCGTCCAGGCGCTGGCCAGCAGCGCGACGGCCAGCGCCGCGGTTCGTATGGTTCTCATCTTGTTCCGGTCAGTGTGAAAGGCGTTTGAGCTCGTGCTGGGACGCCGCATGGTAGATGCTGGCCACCGCCTGCTTGGCGACGGCCTGCTGGAAATAGATCCTGGCCTTGAGCGGGTTGCCGGTCGCCAGCGCGTAACGGCCGGCGTAGTAATAGGCTTCCGTCAGGCGGTCGGGCGGCGAGGCGCCACGCATCGCGAGGCTCAGCATCTTTTCGGCGGACTCGCGGCGGCTGAACATGTCGCGCGCCGCCGCCAGCCAGGCCAGGTCCGGGCCATCTGCCGTCACCTGCGCCAGACGCTCACCGCCGGTGACCTCGCGCAGGATGTCCGCGCGCAGACTGGCTTCCGGATCGGTCGACTTCTCCGCAGCCAATGCGAAGTCGTGCCCGGCCGCTTCCTCCTTGGCGAGATACAGGCGAGCCAATCCACGCATGAACAGGGCCTGGGCGCCCCCCGCGCCGCGCGCCAGCGCCTTGGACAGATCCGCTTCGCTCTCCTGGAGCCGACCGAGCACGAAGAAGACGTCGCCGCGGCAGCGCAGCATGTCGCCGGACTGCGGCTGGAGCCTCACCGCGCGGTTGGCGTCGCGCTCCGCCTCCGCCGCACGACCGAGATCGGCTGCAGCCAGCGCCCGCTCGCACAGGGCGTCGGCGATGTCACCGCCGGTCGCCTCGCCGTCGGCCACGGTGCGGTCGACATTCGCGATCAACGCCTCCAGCCGCTGCTTGGCGGCTTGCGCCTTCTCCTGGGCCTGGGCGGGCGCGGAAACGGCGGCAAGCTCGGACTTATACAGCATCAGTGTCCCGCCCAGCATCGCCTGGAGCTTCTGGATGTTGAGCAGATACGCTCCGATGTGCTCCGGCGCCACCCGGTCGCTGCCCATCGACATGTTGAGCGCAACCTGCATGCTGCGGCCTTCTGCGTTCAAGTCGCGCCGGAACGTGAATGCCTTGTCCGTCACGGAGTCGGTGACGGATTCCTTCCTCTGACGTACGGAATCCGGGAACAGCACTTCCATGCGATAGTGATACACATCCGGGTACGCCGGAACGTCGAGCGGCTGCACGCGCGCGGCGTTGCCGGGCGGCGCGAACAGTTCGACCATGTTCGAAGGACTGTAGGCGATCTGCCAGTACGCCCCTTTGTCCTCGACCAGGTGCGCAATCCGGAAGCGGCTGCCCATGCGGAAGCGGTTATGGACCTGGTCGTCGTCCAGCATCAGGTCGCCGACCAGCTCCGCATCCGGATAACGCTTGATCAACAGGCCCGCCGCCAGCTTGCGCATTTCAACCTTGCTCATGCCACTGAAGTAGACGCGCGCCTGTTCGGCCGCCACGCCGTGCAAGTCGGAGCGCACTTCGAACTCCGCCGGTTCGCCGAATTTGCGCACCACGACCGACTCGGTGCGCTCGTGCAGCAGCGTGGCCGGCGCGCCAGGGGGCACCGTCGACAAGACGCTGGTACCCGGCGCTACGACCAGCACCTTGGCGTCGGTATGCACCTGTCCCCAGTGATCGAGCGGGCCATACTGTCCGCGGCGCGTTGGGTCCAGGTAGAAGTCGCGGCCATTCGCGCGCGCGAGGACGATCGCGTGATCGAATTCGGCGGTGCTGGGCAGCAGATCGCCCAGGCCCTGGCGCATTGCGGTCGACAGCAGCACCGGATAAGCCTCGATACCCAGTTCACGCAACATGGTCACGACCAGCAGGGTCTTGTCCTTGCAGTCGCCGTAGCGCCGTGCCAGCACGTCGGCCGGCTGCGCCGGGCGATGCGAGCTCTCGCCAAACGCCAGCGACAGATAGCGGATTTCGTTCTGGACAAACTGGAGGACCCGCGCAATCTGCTCCTCCTTGCTCTCCACCGCGCGGATCGGCTTCAACGGCACGGCCAGCGCAGCCCGCGGCGTACTGGCCTGGAACAGCTCCATCGCCCACGCGTTCACAGCTTGCCACGACGGATTCTCCGAGAACTGGATCCAGCGGTATTGCTGCACGTCGCGCGGCACCGAAGGCTCGCCCAGCACGGCGGGCATGGCGCGCGCCTCGAGGAGCAGCGAGCGCCAGCCGCCGCTGACGCTGGTCTTGGCGAGCGGTTTGGCACCGGTCCCGTTGCCAACCACGCGATAGTGGATCGCGCGCCCTTCGGGTGCGAGGAGGATGATGCGCCGCCACGCCACCGGTACGGAATAATCCCATTGCGCCGCGTCGTGGAAAGCCTTCCCGAGCACCGGATTGGCGCCGATGATCGAGTACTCGACATCGAGGGTATCGCCCACCCGCAGGTCGGACAGAACGATCGACGCCGTGACACGCCCCGAATACAAGCCCTGCTCCAGTCCGAGCTCGCGCTGCAGGAATCGGATCTGCGCCGAAGCCAGCTTGTCGATCGCGACGCCGCTGCGCCAGACCCGTAACCCGTGCAGCTCGATCCGCTGGTATTCGGGCTGGAATTCGATGTCGTACTGGCCCAGGCCAGCCAGCGCGGAAGGATCGTTGGCCGTCAGAGCCCGGTGGATGTAGGCGACTGGCTTATCCTCCACCCGCTCCTGCAGATCGGCCAGCCGGATGGCGGCGGCTTGCTCGGTGGAGGCCGGGGGCAAGGGCCCGGCCGGGACGACCCAGGCCGGCACCGGCGCCCCGCGCGCGAAGCCGCGCTCAGCAGCGGCGGTAAGTTGTCCCAGCTGGTCGGGAGCGCCGGACGCGGCGCCGCCGGCCAGGCACGCGCCGCATACCAGGAGTGCGCGCAAGAGACGTGCGGTGTTGATCATAGCTGTTCGGAAATAGTAGATTTTTGAACAATAACAGTTCCATCTGATACATACAAGAATTCACCTTAATGCCGGTGGTAAATCCGTT
>DASRUW010000003.1:0-33648 GCA_035655255.1 Telluria sp.
CCATCATGATCATCGTTTCCAGACGCGACAGGCCGTCGCGAACGCTGTTGGCGTGCAGCGTGGTCATGGAGCCGGCATGACCGGTGTTCATGGCCTGGAGCATGTCGAGGGTTTCGCCGCCGCGGCACTCGCCGATGATGATGCGTTCAGGACGCATACGCAAGGCGTTGCGGACCAGGTCGCGCGTGGTGACCGCGCCTTTGCCTTCGATGTTGGGCGGCCGGGTTTCCAACCTCACCACGTGCTCTTGTTGAAGCTGGAGTTCCGCCGCGTCCTCGATCGTGATGATGCGCTCGACCGCCGGAATGGCCCCCGACATGATGTTGAGCAGCGTCGTCTTGCCGGTTCCGGTCCCGCCCGAGATGAGGATGTTGGTCTTCGCCTTCACCAGCCCGTTGATCAGCTCGGCCATCTCGCTGGTGAGCGTGCCGAACGCGACGACGTCCTTCATCGTCAGCGGCACCGTCGAGAAGCGGCGGATCGAGAGCACCGGGCCGTCGAGCGCCAGCGGGGGAATGATGGCGTTGACGCGCGAGCCGTCCGGCAGCCGCGCGTCCACCATCGGGCTCGATTCGTCCACCCGCCGCCCCACGCGGGAGACGATCTTCTCGATGATCTTCATCAGGTGGGCGCTGTCATGGAAGCTCACCTCGGTCAGTTCGAGCCGTCCATGACGCTCGACGTAGACCTTGGCGTGCGTGTTGACCAGGATGTCCGACACGCTGGGATCGGACAACAGCGGCTCCAGCGGACCGAAGCCGAGCATTTCGTGCTGCACGTCCAGCACAAGGTTGTGGCGTTCGTGCTGGTTGAGGACGATGCGCTCCTCCTCGATGATGCGCTGGACCAGCAGCGCCAGTTCGTGCTTGAACTGTTCGCTGGTCAGCCGCTTGAGGCGCTCCAGGTCGATCCGGTCCAGGATCATCTGGTGCATCATCTTCTTCAGGTCCTGGTAGGCCTGGTGGTTCGGCGCGTCCGCCAGGGCCGGCCGCGCCGGCCGCGCCGCGTCGTCGATCACCGCCAAACGTTCGCGCAATGTCATCGCTTACCTCGCTGCCTGGTTGTCATGGTCGGTGCGGTGGAACAGCCGGTCGAGCAGTCCCTTGGCCTCGCTCACCCGGCGCGCCGTGACCAGTTCCACCAGTTCGGCCAGACTGCGCGCCACCCCGCTGCTGCGCGACAGGCGCAGCACCGGCACGCCCTGGTTCACCGAGTCCGTCACCGCGACATAGTCGTTCGGAATGGTGTGCAGCACGTCCGCGCCCAGGCTGGACTTGAGGTCCTGCAGGCGCAGCCGGCCGCCCTTCTCGTAGCGGTTGACGATCAGCCGGATGTTCTCGGCCGGGTAGCCGAGCGAACGGAAGATGTCGAGCAGGCGGCGCCCGTCGCGGATGTCGGGCAGCGCGAGCTGGAGCACGGGGTAGATCGCGTCGGCCGTGTCCAGGGCCCGCAGCGACACGGCGTCGATCTGGCGGCCGGCATCGAGCACGATGTAGTCGTAATGCCGGCGCGCGACGCGCAGGACGGTGTCCATGTGCTCCGGCAGCAGCGCGCCGGCCTGCGCCGGATCGTCCGCCGCGGCCAGCACGCCGAAGCCGTCGGCCACATGCAGGAGGCAGGAGTCGAGAAAGGCGCCATCGATCCGGTTGATCTGCTTGCACACGTCGCACAGGGTCATCGCCGGCTTCTGGTCCGACACGTACAACGCCGCGTCGCCAAATTGTCCGTGCAGATCGATCAGGAGGACCTTGCGCTGCGCCAGCGCCGCCAGGGCGTAGCCGAAATTCGCGGCAAGGAAGGTCGCCCCGCTGCCCCCCTTGCAGGCGATGAATGCCAGTACCTTGCCGTCGCGTAGCGGCAGGATGCCGCTGCTGGCCGCGATGCGGTCGATCGACTCGTGCAGTGCGCGGTGCACCAGCGGTAGCTGCAGGACCTCGCGCACGCCGGCGCGCATCGCGCGGATCAGCACATCTTCGCGGTGTTCCTCGGTGAGCAGCATGAAGGCGGCATTCGCGTGATGCTTGCGCAGGCGTTCGAACAGCTCGGCCTCAGCCATGTCGCCGACGCGCACGTCGACCAGCACCAGATCGGGCGTGACGCCGGCCGGCCGCTCCAGCGCGTCGCGCAGGCTGCGCCGTCCGCCCAGCAGGTCGAGCGGCGGCACACGGGCCGCGCCCTGGGTCGCGATCTCCGCCGCCAGTTGCTGGTCTTCCGTGATGAGCAGGGATTTCATCGGACGGTCCTCGGTCAGGGGCAGGAGCCGGACACGCCCGGCACGTAGCCCAGCGTGGTCGCCGGCGCGACGCTCTGGAAGGTCGGCATCGGCATGCCGATGATGTTTGCCAGTCCCGCCAGCGGCAGCAGGGGCTCGTAGCTCACGCTGTCGCAATCGGTGCCGGGCATGCACAGGCGCGCGCGCACGGCGCGGATGCAGCTCGCGCCGGTAGGGTCGGCGGCGCAGTTGATGTAGTTCGCGGCCGGGCAGGTCAGGTTCACGACGCTGTTCGACGCATTGAGGTAGTCGATCCTGAGGTAGCTTGGGTCGATCGCGCCGCCCAGCACCAGGCGGCCCGCCGCATCGCGCGGCATGGCCTGCTGGCGCACCAGGCCCAGCGCGGCCGCGTCGCTGAAATCCGCCGTGGCGGCCAGGCGGGCGGCACGCTGGGTGGTGTCGACCAGGGTCGCGAAGAGGTAGGCCAGGCGCGCGATTTCGATCATCGAGAACATCAGCGTGAGGAAAACCATCAGCACGAGGGCGAATTCGATGCTGTAGTTGCCGCGGCACCGGCGGTCACTTGGTGAGCGGGCGCGTGGCATAGGGCACCGTCGACGTCGCGTACAGCTCCCAGCTGAACTGGGGGTTCTCACTGAGGTAGCCCGAGGTCACGATGGAAAAGGCCTTGTCTTCCAGGAAGTAGTCGAGCGAGACCTGGACCTTGGGATTGACCATGGTGGTGCAGCCGGAGCACTGCAGAAGGACGTCCGTGGCGGACGGCAGGGGTGTGACGCCGGCGCCAGACAGAGCGTCGACCACCATCTGGCGAGCCCCGAGATTGAGCGCGGTGCGGGTCGCGGTGTCGGCGATCATCGCCGGACTGGCCAGGGAATACAGGCGGGCCGCGGCGGCGGTGGACTGCTTCAGCACGTAGTAGGTCCACAGCACGCGGCCGAACAGCAGCACGACCGGAATGAGGAAGATGAAGTAGACCAGGATCAGCGCCATCTCGATCCCGGCCACTCCCCGCTGCGACGTAGGACGGACGCTGTTCATTGGTAGAGGGTGAACGAGGTGGAGACGGCGGGGTCGGATGCGAGGCCGCCGAATTCGGCCGGCACGGCGCTCGCGCTGGCCCGCGCCGTCAGCATGAATTTGCCGATCGCAAGCACCGTGGCCACGCCGCTGGACGGCACCGGACAGCTCAGGAGCGGCACGTTCAGGATGCGGCGGTAGCGCTGGCCGGTGACGGAAGGAGGCTTGACCTGGGTGCCGTGGGTGATCAGGTACGGGGTTTCGAGGCTGTCCGCATAATTGCTCGACGGGGCCGGCGTGGTCGGATATAGCGCGCTCCAGTCGGCCTTGCCGAACGAGGTCCCGGCGTTGCCGGCCGCGCTGGCCGAGTAGCGCACCGGACGGGTATAGGCCCACAGGGTCCCCATCCAGCCCGCGCTGGCGCCGGCAGGCGGCGTGGCGAGATCGGCGATCGTCAGCCGCGCACCCGTGCTGCTGTCGGCCTGCGCGTAAGGGGCCAGCTGTGTGCCCATCCAGAACGCCGGATAATTCGGCACGAATTCGCGCACGTTCGTGTCCGGCGCCGCGGCATAGGTCTTGCACTTGCCGGCCGCGGCCAGCTGCAGGCGCACGTTGATCTCGTCATACAGCGAGGCGGCCGGGAACGGCGCGCTGACATAGATCTGGGTCAGGGTAGCGGGCGCCGGCAGCAGGCCGGTGCACATGAACGGCTTGAGGACGTCCGCGGCGAAATGCCCGCTGTAGTTCGGCGCACCGGGAAAGTCGACCGGATTGACCGCATAGCTCTGTGCCGCCGTCCCGTTGGGATTGAGGTCGATCAGGTTGTAGGTCACACCGCGCCGGAAGCCGTATTCGACCAGCTCCTCGTTGCCCGCGCCCAGCGTGTTGCTGCGCGCGGCGGCGGGCGTGGCGCTGAGCGCGCAGATCGCGATGGGATCGATGTGCCGCAGCGCGGGACCGGCCACGGCGCTGGCGGCCGTGCTCAGGGTGGTGGCGCCGGCGTTGCGTACGAGGATGGTGTCGACGATCCCGGGGTCGGGTGCAAGCTGGGAGGTATCGAAGCGGGCGAAGCGCAGCGTGCTGGCGTCCGCCGCGCCGGCGGCGGAGGCGGCGACCCAAGCGGAATCGGGATCGTCATGATGCGCCGCGAAACTCAAGGCCGCGTCGCTCCACGCGAAGGCGGCGCCGTATTTGTAGGACGTGTTGGCCAGCGCGGCTTCGGCCGCGGCCGTGGCGTTCGCGATGCCGGTGGAGGTGCCGTCGAGGGCGGCCGCGGCGGCCAGTGCGGCGGCGTCCGCGGCTTCGCGCAGCTCCATACGGCGGGTGTAGGCCAGGGCCAGGTCGATCGCCAGACCGGCGAAGATCACGACGATCATCAGCAGCACCGCGAAGGCCACCGCCAGCGAACCGCCCTGACGCGCTGACCGGCGCGGTGTCATTTCGTGGTCTCCGGAGCCGGAGCGGGGGCCGCCACCTGGTGCTCGCCAAAACTCTTTTCATAGGCCGCGTGAGCCCGCGCGGCGGAGCGGCCATCCAGGCCCACGGCAACGGGCGCGCCCGCGGGGGCGCCGGGATCGAGCACCTGCGCGGCCAGCATGGCGCGCACGCTGTGCCCATCCGGCGCGCCGTGCGGCGCCGTTAGCAAGGTGCAGGAAGACAGCAGCGCGGCGCAAGGTAAATAGAAAACAGTTCGCATGTTGAGCTCCTTCATCTCAGCTCGAAGCCGCTGGGGCTCTGCGCGGACGGCGCGGCCGGCGCGGGTTCCTCGACCCGTCCGCGCAGGATCATGCCGCTGCGGGTGGACGCGCCCACCTTGTCGGTCGGGAGCGGGAGGTTCGCTGCCAACGGCCTGACCAGATGCGCGGTCACCACGAACACGAGTTCCGTCTTGTCCTGCTCGAAGTCCGTGCTGCGGAACAGCGCACCCAGAACCGGCAGCTCGCCCAGGATCGGCAGTCCCTTGATCTTGCCGACCGTGCTGTTCTTGATCAGACCACCGATGGCGAAACTCTGGCCGTCGGCCAGCTGCACCGTGGTGCTGGCACGGCGCGTGGTCAGCACCGGCAGCACGGCATTGAGCTGGAGCCCGCCGGTGGCGCTGACGCCGATGCCTTCGCGCGACAGCTCCGACACTTCGGGCGCCACCTGCAGGTTGATCCTGCCACCCGCCATGACGGTCGGCGTGAAGCGCAGGCTGACGCCGAATTCCTTTTCCGCCAGCGTGATCTTGTTGTTGTCCTGCTGGACCGGGATGTAGAACTTGCCGCCGGCGAGGAAGCTGCCCTCCTGGCCGCTGATCGCCATCACGGTCGGCTCCGCGAGGATGCGGACCAGCGCGTCCTGGGTCTGCGCGTCGAGGCGCGCCGACTGCTTGCCCTTCGAGAGCGCCAGCGACGCGCCGGGCGTCCCGCTCAGGAAGTTCGACGTCAGCGCCGCCAGCCAGCCGCCGCCGCTCAGCGCCAGGTGGGTGGAGGCCTCCATCCGCTCCAGCAGGGTACGGGAAACTTCGGCCACCTTCACCTCCAGCATGACCTGCTGGGGCGCATTCACGTTCAGCATGTTGACCACGCGCGCCATGCCGCCACCCGCCGCCGTGGCGCCGCCTTCGGGCGCGCCCTCGTCTCCGCGGCGCAGCAGCGAATGAACAGGGCGCCGCACGAAGGCCGCTGCCAATTCGCCAGCGCGCGCGACGGCCGCGCCGTCGGCCACCGTGCCGGTGAGGACGACGGAGTCCGACGCCGCCAGCACGTGGATGTCCTTCTCGTCCGGCATGGCCTGGGCCAGCGCCGCCTGCAGCGCGCCCGCGTCCAGGCTCACCACCACGTCGACGATGCTGCACATGCCGCTGCGGCCCTGGATGATCATGTTGGTCGAGCCGATGTCGACCCCAACCACGTACATGGTGTCCGGTGCGACCAGGATCGCCTGCACCACCGACGGGTTGCCCACGCTGCGCTGGGCGGCCGGCTCGGGCAGGCGCATGAGGGTGGACTTGCCCAGTTCGAGGGGCAGCCGGGCCGGCGGGCCCTGGCGCCCGGCGCAGTGCGGACCGGTTTCGGCACGCGCCTCGGACGGCGCTGGCGCCGCGGCGGCGGCCGACAGAAGCATGGCGGCGATCAGGCTCATTGGAAGCACTCCTGCGCGCTGTGCACGCCGTTGATGACGCCGACGCAGGCGCGCTTGGGCGGCGCGGCCGGGCGGGCCGGATGCGGGACCGCAGGCGGCGCCTTGGCCGGGGCGGGCGCCGGCGGCTCGGCCAGCGCCAGCAAGGTGCGCTTGGTGGCGCCGCCGGTGGCCGCCGGCGCCGGGTCGACCTGGTTGCGCAGGACCAGCGAGAGCGTGCCGACGCTACGCGCCAGGTCCAGCGCCTCGGCCTGGCCCGGGGTGACTTCGAGCGTGACCGCGTTGACCACGCGCGGCTTGGTTTCGTCGCGGTTCACTTCCTGCGCGACAGCCAGGACCAGGATCCGTTCCAGCACGATCTTCGAGATGTCGGGCGCGTTGCTGCGGTCCTCGCTGTCGTCCTTGGTGTGCACGATGATGTCGACGAAATTGCCCGGCAGGGCGAAGCCGGCCACGCCCACCACGTCGTTCACGCGCACCGTGATCGCGCGCCGGCCCTCCGCGATCAGGGCCGACAGGCCGCCGAGCGTGCCGGATGGCGCCAGGCGCGCTTCGCTGAGCGGTTCGCCGCGCAGCATGTTGGTGCGCGCCACGCGGCCGGCCAGCTTGGCCGGATCGGTGAACGCTCCGGCCGGCACGTTGGCGGCGGGCCAGTCGGCCAGGCGCACCATCTCGGGCGCGATGCGCTGCCCGAGGCTGATGTCGGAGGCCATCACGACGATCTGCTTGATCGCCGCCGCCGGCTGGCTGCGCAGCCAGTGCAAGGCGACCCATACCGCCGCCAGGCCAAGCAGCACGGCCAGCGTCAGCGTCCACAGTGCGCGCTTGTTCTTCATGGCCTACTCCGCGCCGGCGAACATGGTGCGCCAGGCCTGGTCGATCGCCGCGACGCTCAAGCGCGGCGCGACGTCGGCGTAGCTGGCGAAATCGACGATGCGCGAGACGATCTCGCGCGGGCAGCTCGCCAGCAGCGGGCGCTGCGCCTGTCCGTGCAGGCGGTGCACGAGGTGGTCCAGCGCCAGCTCGTCGAGCACCACGCGCGCCGCGCGGCACTGGTGGCGGAACAGCAGCCGGAAGTTCGCCTCCGACAGCGGGCCGATGTTCACCTTGTAGCCCACGCGGCGCAGCTGTGCGTCATCGAGCAGCTCGTGGGGCGGCAGGTTGGTGGCGAACAGCACCAGCGCGTCGAAGGGCAGCGCCACCTTGTGATTGCCCTGCACCCGCAACTGGTCGACGCCGCTCTCCAGCGCCGCCGTGATGCGGTTCAGCAGCTGCGCCGCCGGCGCCCGCTGGCGGCCCAGGTCGTCGACGATGAGCAGGCCGCCGTTGGCCAGCAGCTGCGGCGGCGCGTGGAACACGCCGGCCGCTTCGTCGTGGCGCAGTTCGAGCATGTCGCCATCGAGTTCGGCGCCGGTGCACACGGCCGGCCGCTGGCACAGCGTCCAGCGCGCGTCCACGCTGCGCCGTTCCTCGAACTGGCGCGCATGCACCGGCGACGGCGCCAGGTGCACGGCCGGATCGTGAACCTGGACGATGCGCTCGTCGATCAGCAGCGCATGGGGCACGGCGATGAGGCCGTGCTGCAGCCGCCCCAGCTTGCGCGCGAGCGTGGTCTTGCCGCTGCCGGAGGGGCCGTACAGCAGCAGCGAGCGGCCGGCGTGCAGGGCCGCGCCGATGGTGTCGCGCACGTCGGGATCGATCACGTCGTCGGCGAACGCGGCCTGCAGTTCGGCGGCCGGCAGCGGACCTTGCCGGGCCTGGCGGGCGCCTTGGCGGCGCAGCACGTCGCGGTAGGCGGCCAGCGTCACCGGCGCCGGGCCCAGGTAGCGGCTGCGCGCGAGATAGTCGGCCGCGCGCAGCTTGCCGGAGCCGGTCAGCTGGTACTGCACGTCGAGCTCGGTGTCGCCGCGCCAGGTCAGTTCGGCCAGCTGTTCGCCCAGCATGAAGTCGAGCACCTCGCGCAGCACGTTCACCGACAGCTTGAGCTTGCCGGCCAGCAGCGGCAGGTGAATCTTGCCCGCCGCATAGATGGTCTTGGCCACCAGCTCCACCAGGAAAGCCTGGTCGAGTCCCGTGTCGCGCAGCGATTTCGGCTGGGGCGGCAGCAGCGCGGCCGCTTCCTCGGCGCGGGCCTGCGGGGCGGTTCTCACTTCATCCAGGTCGAGCATGGTGGCCTCCGGTTGCAGCAAGTGATGAGATTGATTCTAGGCAGCGGGAACCTGGCAATCTTGATAGTCAGCAATAAGTGCTCACAGGCTACGAACGATCAGCACGCCGAGGGTGCCGGCGGCGATGGCGGGCGCATAGGCCATGCGTAGCTTGCGGTCGCCGTAGCGCAGCAGCAGCACGAGGGCCGCGATGCCGCCCGCCAGCACGCTGGCGAAGCAGGCGCGCCACACCAGGGCCGGTCCGATGTAGGCGCCGACCACGGCCATGAGCTTGACGTCCCCCGCGCCCATGCCGCGGAAGAAGTAGAACGGCAGCAGCATCGCCAGGCCCAGCAGGGCGCCGGTCGCGCCCCAGGCGAGGGAACCGACGCCGCCGCCGGCCAGGCGCAGGATGGCGGCGCAGGCGAGGCCGGCGCCGAGATAGGAATTCGGAATGCGCTGCTCCAGCAGGTCGCGCGCGGCGGCCGACAGCAGCAGCAGCACAAGCATCAGCTCGCTCCAGAGTTGAACGGTCATGGCAGGCTCCAGCTGGAAAGGCTCTCCGGGCCGGGCCCAGCCCGGAAGAGCGCGCTTCACACAGGATCAGGGAGTTGCATTGGTGATTTGCGTCTTCACCGAGGTGAACGCATCGGTCAGCCCGTCGCCGACCAGGGTCATGCCCGTCACCAGCACGGCCACGATCAAGGCTGCGATCAGGCCGTACTCGATGGCGGTGGCACCTTCCTCGTCATGCAGAAAGGCATGGAATGCGTTCTTGATGGTCTTCATCACAACCTCCTAATGAGTGGTTTGACACTAGCCCTGACGTCGGTCGGCGCCCCTCGGGACACCGGTGCCGCGCCATTGGGTTCACTATAGGAATCGTGCGCCGGGAACGGGTTGAGATGCTGCAAGATTTGCCGAGTGGAAATGTCAAACCCGCCGCATTTCGGCCGGAATGTTGTCGTGCGAAAACAAAGTTTGTCCGTGCATGTGCCGCTGCGGGAACAGCGACGGTAGAATCACCTGAGGCCGCGTCGAATTTCGCGGCAACGGAATTGCCTACAAGGCAAAAACGGATTATCCTGATTAGCTGTGCTTAAAAAAACTTAATCCTTTTCCGAACCGGCACGCACATAACGTCAGCATGGATTCCCTCCTGAAACACATGGTGGACATGACCGGCCACCGCGATCACACGATGCTCGACATCTCCGTGATTTCGGCGGTCCAGGAGCTGGCCGGCGCCTTGCGCACGCGCGTGCTGTCGATCATGACCGTGCGCGGCCGCAAGTTCGTGCGTGCGCGTGCCATCGTGACGCCCGATTGCCCGGCGCGGATGGACGAGCAGGCCGATGCCGCCGGCGAACCGCTCGAGAATTTCGCGGCCCTGGCGCATTGCCTGGCCCAGCACGAGACCAGCGCCGAGGAAGTGAACGCGGACGACTGCCTCGTGATGTGGCTGCCGATCTGGATCGGCGACAAGGCCGACACCTGCCTCGAGATCGTGCACAAGACCCCCTACGGGCCCGACACGCAACAAGTCATCGCCGGCATCGTCAGCGTCTACCGCAATTTCCAGAACCTGCTCGACTACAGCGAGCGCGACTCGCTGACCGGATTGCTCAACCGCAAGACCTTCGACGACCAGCTGGCCAAGATGTTGCAGGCGTCGAGCGAGCAGATCGTCGTCCCCGGCCAGGAGGAGCGCCGCCATATGTCGGCCGAACAGCGCCAGTGGCTGGCGGTGGTGGACGTGGACCACTTCAAGCACGTGAACGACCGCTTCGGCCACCTGTACGGGGACGAGGTGCTGATCCTGATCGCCAACCTGTTGCAGTCCTCCTTCCGTTCGCAGGACCGCGTGTTCCGTTTCGGCGGCGAGGAGTTCGTCGTGCTGCTGCGCTCGACGACCCTGGAAAATGCACGCAAGATCATCGATCGCTTCCGCAAGAACGTCGAAGCGCACGTCTTCCCTCAGGTGGGACAGGTGACGGTGAGTGTCGGCTTCGTGGCCATCAACGCCTACGAGGCGCCGGTGATCATCCTCGGTCATGCCGACCAGGCGCTGTACTACGCCAAGAGCAATGGCCGCAACCAAGCCTGCTACTACGACGAGCTCGTGTCGGGCGGCCAACTGCAGGCCGTCTCCTCCAACGACACCGCCGAATTCTTCTGATTACACGGCGAGCGCCATGAACTTGAGCGGGTCCACGTTCCATTTGGACGGGGACTCGTGGCGCACGATCTTGTCGCCGCCGCCAAAGCCCAGGGCCTTGGACAGGTCCACCGTCTCCGGCTTGATGTAGATGTTCTTCTTGGTGTGGAAGAAGACGTTCACCTTGGGCGACAGCAAGTTGCTCTCGTGCGGCTCGACCACCACGCCCAGCCGGCCCGACTCCAGCAGCACCAGGGTGCCGACCGGATAGATGCCCACGCAGCGCATGAATTCCTGCGCGTACTGCGGGTTGAAGTGGAACTTGCTCCACTCATAGATCTTGCGCAATGCCTCGGCCGCGGACATGCCCTTGTGGTAGCAGCGATCCGCGGTGATGGCGTCGTACACGTCGACGATGGCCGCCATTTGCGCCAGTTCCGAGATCTTGCCCTCGCCCAGCTTGTCCGGATAGCCGGAGCCGTCGCGCCGCTCGTGGTGGTGCAGCGTGATGTCGAGCGGCACCGGGCCGATCTCCGGCGTCTTGAGCAGGATGTCGTAGCCATCCTTCGGGTGCTTCTTGATGATCGCGAATTCCTCGTCCGTCAGCGGGCCCGGCTTGTTGAGCACCTGGTCCGGCACCAGCGCCTTGCCCGTATCGTGGAGCAAGCCGCCCAGGCCGGCCTGATAGGTCGTGTCCGCATCCAGCCCGCGCGAGCGGCAGAAGGCCACCAGCAGCGCGCACACGGACACGGAATGGAGGAAGGTATAGTCGTCCGCGGTCTTGATCCGCAGCAAACCGGTCAGCGCGCCGGGGTTGCGCAGGATCGATGCGGTAATATTCTCGACCATCGGCGAGACCTGCTCGACGTGCACCGCCTTGCCCAGACGCGCATCCTGCATGACGGTGCGCACCAGGCCGGACGCCTGATGGCGGATCACGGCGGCGCGCTTGAGCTCCTCGCCCAACGGCACCCGCAGCGGCACGGCCGGCTTGGCGGCCAGCTCGACGATTTCCTTCTCGGTCTGGGCGCGCGCCTCGGCCACGGTCGGCGCGTCCTGCACGTCCAGTCCCCGCGAGGCGTCGATCGTGACATCATGGATGCCTGCGCCGATGATCTTGCGGATCTCCTCGTCCTTGGTGATCAGGAAGCGGTTGCGCACAAAAGGATGCGTCATCCAGTCGCAACTGAGGTCGTGGATATACATCCCGACTTTCAACTGGGAGGAGTCGACTTTCTTGAGCATGGCGTGGAAGAGTTGAGATGTGGAAAATGCTGACTGTCAGTATAGCGATAAAGATTTCCCAATAGGATTAATTTCTTTGCGTTAATAATCAACCAATCTTGCCAATGGAATTTCGCCAGCTCCGTTATTTTGTCGCGATCGTCGACCACGGCTCCCTGTCCAAGGCCGCCGGGGTGCTGCACGTCGCCCAGCCGGCGCTGACCCAGCAGCTGCGCCACCTCGAGGACGAGCTCGGCGCGCAGCTGCTGCACCGCTCGGCGCAGGGCGTGCAATGCACGGACGCGGGCAAGGTGTTCTACGAGCATGCCCACGCCATCCTCAAGCAGGTGGCGGACGCGCGCTCGGCCGTGGTGCAGTCGAGCACGCGGCCATCGGGCGCCGTGTCGTTGGGTTTACCCCACAGCATTTCCGGGGCCCTGGCCCTGCCCCTGCTGCGCGCCGCGCGCCAGCGCTTTCCCGAGATCCAGCTCCAGCTCACGGAAGAGATTTCCGGCAACCTCATCGAACAGCTCAAGTCCGGGCGCCTGAACCTGGCCGTGCTGTTCGACGACGGCCAGCTGACCCAGTTCGAGGCCCAGCCTCTGGTCGAGGAGACCATGGCCTTCATCTGCCGCGCCGGCTCGGAATGGGCGCCGACCGAGCGCGCCATGCCTTTCCCGCAGGCGCTGCAGGCGCCCCTGATCCTGCCCGCCCAGCAGCAGGGCGTGCGCCCGCGCATCGAAAGCGTGGCGCGCGCGGCCGGCATCGCACTGGGCGACGTCATCGAGATCAATTCGCTGGCCATCCTGCGCTCGGCCCTGCTGGCCGACATGGGCGCGACCATCCTGCCGGTGGCCCCGGTGCTGGCCGATGTCGTGGCCGGGCGGCTGTCGGCCACGCCCATCGTCAGTCCGACCGTGTTCCGTTCGGTGGCCCTGTGCGCATCCCGCAACATTCCGCTGACCACGGCGGCGCGCGCCGTGCGCCAGCTGGCCCTGGACGTGACATCCGCGTTGTGCGCCGACGGCAGCTGGCGCGGCGCCCGGCTGATCGCCTGACCGGCGCAGCGTGGCATCAGTTTTTCTTATGCCTCCATCCCAATTCCCTATCACTGCGCGATACCCACACGCGTAGAATTTGACCTATCCCAATTCCGCCGCCAAGGTCCCGCCCTTACCCAGGGCCGGCGCGACCAGCCGCGGCGAATTTCCGAACATCCTTTGGAGACGCCATGCAGCTCGACCCCGCGTCGCGCCTGACCTCGGTCAGCCTCGACGACAAGTACACCGCCACGTCCGGCAATATCTTCCTCTCCGGTATCCAAGCCCTGGTCCGCCTGCCGCTCATGCAGCGCGTGCGCGACGAGGCGGCGGGCCTGAACACGGCCGGCTTCATCTCCGGCTACCGCGGCTCCCCGCTGGGCGGCCTGGACGAGACCCTGTGGAAGGCCAAGGGCTTCCTCGAAGCCAGGCACGTCCAGTTCGTGCCCGGCGTGAACGAGGACCTGGCCGCCACCGCCGTCTGGGGCACCCAGACCGTGGACCTGATCGGCCCGGCCAAGTACGACGGCGTGTTCGCCATGTGGTACGGCAAGGGCCCGGGCGTGGACCGCTGCGGCGACGTCTTCAAGCACATGAACCACGCCGGCACCGCCAGGCATGGCGGCGTGCTGCTGGTGGCGGGCGACGACCACGGCGCCTATTCCTCCACCCTGCCGCACCAGTCCGACCACATCTTCTCGGCCTGCATGATCCCCGTGCTCTATCCCTGCAACGTGCAGGAATACCTGGACCTGGGCGTGCACGGCTGGGCCATGTCGCGCTTTTCCGGCTGCGCCGTCGCCTTCAAGGCGCTGGCCGACACGGTCGAATCCTCCGCCTCGGTGGACGCCGACCCGTTCCGCGTGCAGGTCAAGCTGCCGCAGGACTTCCAGATGCCCGAAGGCGGCCTGAATATCCGCCTGTCCAGCGACCCGCTCGGCCTGCAGGCGCGCAAGCAGGAAGCGCTGATGCAGGACTACAAGATCTACGCGGCCCTGGCCTACGCCCGCGAGAACAAGCTCAACCACACCACCATCGACAGCCCCAACGCCAAGCTGGGCATCATCGCCTCCGGCAAGTCCTACCTCGACGTGCTGGACGCCCTGCAGGACCTGGGCATCGACGCCGAGCTGGCCGCCAAGGCCGGCCTGCGCGTGTACAAGGTCGCCATGCCCTGGCCGCTGGAGCCGGACGGCGTGCGCGAATTCGCGCAAGGCCTGGACGAGATCCTCGTGGTCGAGGAAAAGCGCCAGATGGTCGAGTACCAGCTCAAGGAACAGCTCTACAACTGGCGCGACGACGTGCGTCCCCACATCGTCGGCAAGTTCGACGACAAGGGCGAGTGGGTGGCGCCGCGCGGCGAATGGCTGCTCGCGCCCAAGGCCGACTTCAGCGTCTCGCAGGTGGCGCGCGTGATCGCCGGCCGCCTGCGCAACTTCATCACCGACCAGGCCATCCTGGACCAGATCGCGGCGCGCATCGGCTTCCTGGACGCGAAGGACGCCGTGCTGCAGAAGGCCATCTCCACGCCCTTCCGCCCCGCCTTCTACTGCTCCGGCTGCCCGCACAACACCTCGACCAAGGTGCCGGAAGGCTCGTTCGCGCTGGCCGGCATCGGCTGCCACGTGATGGCCACGTCGATCTACCCGGAGATGAACAAGCTGACCACCCACATGGGCGGCGAAGGCGCGCCGTGGATCGGCCAGGCCGCGTTCTCCAAGGTGCCGCACGTGTTCCAGAACCTGGGCGACGGCACCTACTTCCACTCCGGCTACCTCGCGATCCGCGCCGCGGTGTCGGCCAAGGTGAACATCACCTACAAGATCCTGTACAACGACGCCGTCGCCATGACCGGCGGCCAGCCCGTGGACGGCACCACCTCTGTGCCGATGATCGCGCAGCAGATGGCGGCCGAAGGCGTCAAGCGCATCGCCCTCGTCACCGAAGACCTGTCGCGCTA
Organism: Telluria sp.; assembly: GCA_035655255.1. Taxonomy (GTDB): domain Bacteria; phylum Pseudomonadota; class Gammaproteobacteria; order Burkholderiales; family Burkholderiaceae_D; genus Telluria. The sequence continues at coordinate 14,903 of DASRUW010000003.1, forward strand.
CGAAGACCCGAGCGCCCTGCCCGAGAACGTCACCCTGCACGACCGCAAGGAGATGGACGCGGTCCAGCGCGAACTGCGCGAGCTGCGCGGCGTCACCGTCATCATCTACGACCAGACCTGCGCCGCCGAAAAGCGCCGCCGCCGCAAGAAGGGCCAGTTCCCCGACCCGGACAAGCGCATGGTGATCAACGAAGCCGTGTGCGAAGGCTGCGGCGACTGCGGCATCCAGTCCAACTGCGTGTCGATCCTGCCGAAGGAGACGGAATTCGGCCGCAAGCGCAGCATCGACCAGAGTTCCTGCAACAAGGACTACTCCTGCGTGAAGGGCTTCTGCCCGTCCTTCGTGACGGTGGAGGGCGGTACCCTGAAGAAGTCCAAGACCGGCGCCGGCAAGGACGACGACGGCTGGGGCGCGCTGCCCGAGCCGGTCCTGCCCTCGATCGCCCAGCCCTACAACATCCTCATCAACGGCATCGGCGGCACCGGCGTGATCACGGTCGGCGCCCTGATGGGCATGGCCGCCCACCTCGAAGGCAAGGGCGCCTCCGTGCTGGACATGACCGGCATGAGCCAGAAGAACGGCTCCGTCACCTCGCACGTGAAGATCGCCCAGACCCCGGCCCACCTGCGCGCCCAGCGCATCGCCACCGGCGAAGCGGACCTGGTGCTCGGCTGCGACATGCTGACCACCGGCGCCCAGGACGCCATCTCCAAGATGCGTCCCGGCCGCACCACCGTGGTCGTGAACCTGCACCAGCAGCCGCCCGGCACTTTCGCCCAGCAGCCGGACTGGCAGTATCCGGCCGAGGACACGCGCGCCCTGATCGCCGAATCGGCCGGCGCCGCCGCCGACTTCATCGACGCGACCCGCCTCGCCACCGCGCTGATGGGCGACTCGATCGCCGCCAACCTGTTCATGCTCGGCTACGCCTGGCAGAAGGGCCGCGTCCCGCTGACCGAGGCCGCGCTCCTGCGCGCCATCGAATTGAACGGCGTGGCCATCGCCTCCAACAAGCGCAGCTTCCTGTGGGGCCGCCGCGCCGCCGTGGACTTGAAGCGCGTCGAAAAGACCGCGATCCCGGCCCAGGCCGTGGTGGTGCAGATGCCGCAGTCGCTCGACGCCGTGATCAACAAGCGCGTCGAGTTCCTGACCGGCTACCAGGACGCCGCCTACGCCGCGCAATACCAGGAGCTGGTGGCCAAGGTGCGCGCGGCCGAAAGCGCCTTCGGCGCCGGTACGAAACTGTCGCTCGCCGTGGCCAGGTCCTACGCCAAGCTGCTGGCCTACAAGGACGAATACGAGGTGGCCCGCCTGTACACGGACGGCCGTTTCGTGGAGCAGCTGCAGCAGCAGTTCGAGGGCAGCTTCTCGCTCAAGTTCAACCTGGCCCCGCCCCTGTTCGCGAAAAAGGATGCGCAAGGCCGCCTGGTGAAGGCCGAATACGGTTCCTGGATGTGGAAGGCGTTCAAGCTGCTGGCCAGGCTGAAAGGCCTGCGCGGCACGGTTTTCGACCCGTTCGGCTACACGGCGGAGCGCCGCATGGAGCGCGCCCTGGTCGGCGAATACCGCCAGCTGGTCGAAAGCCTGCTGCCGCGCCTGACGGCGCATAACCTGGCGCTGGCGGCCGAACTGGCCGCCCTGCCCGAGCAGATCCGCGGCTTCGGCCACGTCAAGGAGCAGGCCGTGGAGCGCTACCGCGCTCGTGTGGCCGAGCTCAAGGGCGAATTCGCCACGCTGCGCCGCCAGGCGGCCTGACGGATCGCCTTACGTTAACGTAAACGTCATATAATCGGGAAATTCCCTCCGCACCGGATTTGTGCCCATCATGAACGACATCACGAACGCCACCAAGCTCGCCACCCCCGAGCAGAAAGCGACCACCAACAAGGTCCGCTTCGTCACCGCCGCGTCCCTGTTCGACGGCCACGACGCCTCGATCAACATCATGCGCCGCATCCTGCAGTCGAACGGCGTGGAAGTCATCCACCTGGGGCACAACCGCTCGGTGGACGAAGTGGTCACCGCGGCCCTGGCCGAGGACGTGCAGGGCATCGCCGTGTCGTCCTACCAGGGCGGCCACGTCGAATACTTCAAGTACATGATCGACCTGCTGCGCGAGCGCGGCGGCGCCCACATCAAGGTGTTCGGCGGCGGCGGCGGCGTGATCGTCCCGGCCGAGATCGAGGAGCTGCATGCCTATGGCGTGACCCGCATCTTCAGCCCGGAGGACGGCCAGCGCATGGGCCTGGTCGGCATGATCCGCTCGATGGTGGAAGCCTGCGACGTCGACCTGTCTTCGTATTCCCCGACCACGCTGGAGCCGCTGCAGACGGGCGACGTGGCCGCGCGCCACCGCCCGCTGGCCCAGCTCATCACCGCGCTGGAAAACGGCAAGGCTTCCCCCGGCCTGATCAAGCAGATCCACGACGCGGCCGAAGGGCTCAAGGTGCCGACCCTCGGCATCACCGGCACCGGCGGCGCCGGCAAGTCCTCGCTCACCGATGAACTGATCCGCCGCATCCGCCTGGACCAGGGCGACGCGCTCAACATCGCCGTGATCTCGATCGACCCGTCGCGCCGCAAGTCCGGCGGCGCCCTGCTCGGCGACCGGATCCGCATGAACGCCATCGGCCCCTGGAACGGCAAGCGCCACGTCTACATGCGCTCCCTCGCCACGCGCGAGGCGGGCTCCGAGATTTCGCAGGCCCTGCCGGACGTGATCGCGGCCTGCAAGGTGGCCGGCTTCGACCTGGTGATCGTCGAGACCTCGGGCATCGGCCAGGGCGACGCCGCCATCGTGCCGCACGTGGACGTCTCGATGTACGTGATGACGCCGGAATTCGGCGCCGCCTCGCAGCTCGAGAAGATCGACATGATCGACTTCGCCGATTTCATCGCCATCAACAAGTTCGACCGCAAGGGCGCGCAGGACGCGCTGCGCGACGTGGCCAAGCAGTACCAGCGCAACCGCGAGCTGTTCTCCAAGCGTCCCGAGGAGATGCCGGTCTACGGCACCCAGGCGTCGCGCTTCAACGACGACGGCGTGACCGCGTTGTACCAGGGCCTGCTGCCCAAGCTGGCGGAATTCGGCCTCAAGGCCGGCCCCGGCCAGCTGCCCGTGGTGGACGTGCGCCACTCGAGCGGCAAGAACGTGATCGTGCCGCCGGCCCGCGCCCGCTACCTGGCCGAGATTTCGGACACCGTGCGCCACTACCACAAGCACACCGGCAAGCAGGTCAAGCTGGCGCGCGAACGCCAGCAGCTGACCGAAGCCAAGCGCATGCTGGCCGCCGCGTCGAAGCCTGCGGACTTCGACGACCTGATCACCGAGCGTGACCATGCGCTCGACCCGGCCGCGCGCAAGCTGCTGCAGATGTGGCCCGACATGCAGGCCGCGTACTCCGGCGACGACTACGTGGTGAAGATCCGCGACAAGGAGATCCGCACCCGTCTGGTGCAGCAGACCCTGTCCGGCACCAAGATCCGCAAGGTGTCGCTGCCCAGGTTCGAGGACCACGGCGAAGTGCTGCGCTGGCTGATGCTGGAGAACGTTCCCGGCTCCTTCCCCTACACCGCCGGCGTGTTCGCCTTCAAGCGCGAGGGCGAGGACCCGACCCGCATGTTCGCCGGCGAAGGCGACGCCTTCCGCACCAACCGCCGCTTCAAGCTGGTCTCGGAAGGCATGGAGGCCAAGCGCCTGTCCACCGCGTTCGACTCCGTGACCCTGTACGGCGCCGACCCGGCCCTGCGTCCGGACATCTACGGCAAGGTGGGCAACTCCGGCGTGTCCATCGCCACCCTGGACGACATGAAGGTGCTGTACGACGGCTTCAACCTGTGCAGCCCGAACACCTCGGTCTCGATGACCATCAACGGCCCGGCGCCGACCATCCTGGCGATGTTCATGAACACCGCCATCGACCAGCAGGTCGAGCGCTTCGTGGAAGAGAACAAGCGCCAGCCGACCGACGACGAGGCGGCCAAGATCCGCGCCTGGGTGCTGCAGAACGTGCGCGGCACGGTGCAGGCCGACATCCTCAAGGAAGACCAGGGCCAGAATACCTGCATCTTCTCGACCGAGTTCTCGCTCAAGGTGATGGGCGACATCCAGGAGTACTTCGTGCACCACCAGGTGCGCAACTTCTACTCGGTGTCGATCTCCGGCTACCACATCGCCGAAGCGGGCGCGAACCCGATCTCGCAGCTGGCCTTCACGCTGTCGAACGGATTCACCTTCGTCGAAGCCTACCTCGCGCGCGGCATGCACATCGACGACTTCGCGCCCAATCTCTCGTTCTTCTTCTCGAACGGCATGGACCCGGAGTACACGGTGCTGGGCCGCGTGGCGCGCCGCATCTGGGCCGTGGCCATGCGCGACAAATACGGCGCCAACGAGCGCTCGCAGAAGCTCAAGTACCACATCCAGACCTCGGGCCGCTCGCTGCACGCGCAGGAGATCGACTTCAACGACATCCGCACCACGCTGCAGGCCCTGATCGCGATCTACGACAACTGCAATTCGCTGCACACCAACGCCTACGACGAGGCGATCACCACGCCGACCGACGAATCGGTGCGCCGCGCGCTGGCCATCCAGCTGATCATCAACCGCGAATGGGGCCTGGCCAAGAACGAGAACCCGAACCAGGGTTCCTTCATCGTCGAGGAGCTGACCGACCTGGTGGAAGAAGCGGTGCTGCAGGAGTTCGAGCGCATCGCCGAGCGCGGCGGCGTGCTGGGCGCGATGGAGACCGGCTACCAGCGTGGCCGCATCCAGGAAGAGTCGATGCTGTACGAGCACAAGAAGCACGACGGCTCGCTGCCGATCGTCGGCGTGAACACCTTCCGCAACCCGCACGGTTCGGCGGTCCCGCAGACCATCGAGCTGGCCCGTTCGACGGACGACGAGAAGCAGTCGCAGCTCACGCGCCTGGAGGAATTCCATGCCCGGAACGCGGAGCGCGCTCCGCACATGCTCAAGGAGCTGCAGCAGGCCGCGATCGACAACAAGAACGTGTTCGAGAAGCTGATGGAAGCGGTGCGCGTTTGCTCGCTGGGCCAGATCACGACCGCCTTGTTCGAGGTCGGTGGCCAGTACCGCCGCAACATGTAAGAAAACCGGGGTATGACCCCGGTCTTGCTTGCTTGGGGTCTGACCCCGGTTTTACGCGCGGCCGACGGTGGCGCCGGGCACGAAGCTCGGCTGCCACAGCACCTGCAGTTCGGACGCCGGCGTGCCGTCGCGCAGCGCGAACAGCATCTCCACCATCTTGTGTCCGGCCTCCGCGGTTCCGGGCTGGTCGATGGTCGCCACCTGCGTTCCCACCAGGCTGTCTTCGAGGCAGCCCCACACCACCACCGACATCTCCTCCCCCAGCTTGATCCCGGCGTCCAGCAGCGCGCGCACGACGCCGATGCCGGACAGGTTGTTGTCCACCAGGATGGCGGTGGGGCGCGGCGACGTCGCCAGCAGCTGCTGCGCGGCGCTGTAGCCGGCGCGGCGGTCGTGCGCGTCCGCCACCAGATGGCGCGGATCGACGGCCAGCCCGGCCCCGCCCATGGTGTGCAGGAAGGCGTCGCGCCGCTGCGCCGCGAAATTGAGTTCCAGCGACGCGCTCACCATGGCGATGCGCTGGTGTCCGTGCTGCAGCAGGTGGCCGGCCGCGAGGCGGATGCCGGCTTCGTCGTCGTAATCGAACCAGGCGTAGGGCGCGTCGAAGCGCGTGCGGCCGTGCGCGACGAAGGGGAACTTCTTCTCCGCCAGGAAGGCGATGCGCTCGTCGGAGACATGGGTGCGGCTGACGATCAAGCCGTCCACGCGGCGTCCGCGCACCATCTGGTCGTAGGTGCGCAGCTCGTTCTGCGGCGAGACCGGAGCGATCGACAGGCTCATGTCGCGCGCCTCCAGCGCCGCCGACATGCCGCCCACCACTTTCAGGAAGCAGGAGTCGCCCAGGTCGCTGGGCAGCAGCGGATAGATGATCCCGAAGATGTTGGTCCGGCCCAGCGCCAGGCTGCGCGCCATCGGATTGGCCTGGTAGCCCAGCTCCTTGGCGACCGCCAGCACCCGCTCGCGGGTGCGAACGTTAACTTCCGGATAACCATTGAGCGCACGGCTCACGGTGGTCTTGGACATGCCCAGGGTCTGGGCGAGGCTCTTCAGATTGGTTGTCATCCTAGCGCTTTTGCAAACTTGATAACCTGCGATTATAGCAAGATTCCGGGTGCTCATACGCGGACGATGTTTGAAGTAAAACAATGCAAATCAGCAAAAAATGAGGCTTCAAACCGTTGAAAATCCTACAGCTTTCGCCTACCCTTAGGTGTGTCAATCCAATTTGGGGGGCCTGTGGTCGCGCCCGCGTCGCTCAATAACGTGCAGTTGCAGGTCGCCCTGGCCGAGCGCCAGGTGGCGCGCGACCAGGCACAGGTGGACGCCGACCAGGCTCAGCTCGACCGCAGCCAGGACCAGCTCACCCGCGACCAGCGCGACCTGTCCTCGGTCCAGGACCGCCAGCGCAGCACGCGCGACCAGAAAATCGCCGCCGCCACCCCGACCCTGAGCCGTGCCGTGGAAACGGAAGGCCTGAAACAGGCCGCCGCCGGCGTGAACGTCGCGGCCGAATCCGTGCGCGCCACCGTCAACGCCCGCGGCGAGGCGCTCGGGCGCGTGATCAACATCGCCGCCTGACTCAGGCGAAGCGCACCGCGTAGACCGGCGGCAGCGTGGTCGATACTTCCTGCCAGTTCGTGCCGCCGTCGTCCGAGGCCCACACGCCGCCCGTGGTCGATCCCATCATCAGCGTGCGCCCGTCGTCGGCCACCGCCAGGCCGTGGCGGTACACCAGGTCGTAGCAGTGCGCTTGCGGCAGGCCGGCGCGCAGCGTGTCGAATCCGTTCCCGCCGTCCGCCGTGCGGTTGACGGCGAGGGCCGCATCCGTCGGCACGCGGCGCTGGTCCGCTTCCGCCGGCACGAACCAGGCGCGCGCCCCGTCGGCCGGATCGCAGGCCACGGCAAAGCCGAAGCTCGATACCGGCGCCCTCACCTGCTGCCAGCTGCGCCCATCGTCGTTCGACCGCCAAATGCCGCAATGGTGCTGGCACCACAGCACATCGGGCTGGCCGGCGCAGCGCACCACCCGGTGCGGATCCTGGATCGATTCCTCTTCGCTCTGCTCGGGCGGCATGTAGTCGGCCCGCATGCCCTTGGCGCTGGAGGTCCAGGTCGCGCCGCCGTCCTCGGTGCGCCACACGCCGCCGCAGGAGATCGCGACCAGCAGCCGCTTGCTGTCGCGCGGATCGACGCAGATGCTGTGAATGCCGGGCACGTCGTAGCCGCCGCCCATCCAGTTGCGCCGCTGCGGCAGGTCCCACAACGACTGCACCAGCTGCCAGCTCGCGCCGCGGTCCGCGGACTTGAACAGACCTCCCGGCAACGTACCGGCCCACAGCACGCCCGGCTCGTCCGCGCCGCCCGCCTCCAAGCTCCACAGCAGCTTGAGCTTCCATTCGACCGGATCGTCGCTGTCGGCCGGCTTGGCCGGATAGACCGGGACGGCCACTTCGGTCCAGGCATCCGCGCCGGGGTCGCGCCGGTGCAGCTTGACGCCGAAGTGACCGAGGTTGAGGGCGGCGTACAGCGTGCCGTCGCGCCCGTCGTGCAGCGCCATCGACACCGGCTCGCCGAGGAAATGGGTGGCGGCGACTTGCCAGCCGGCGGCCGAGCGTTCCAGTTCGAACAGGCCCTTGCGGGTCGCAATCAAGGCTCGCTGCATCATTCATCCTCCTGACAAGGCCTGCATGACGTAGACCATGCTGGCGGGGTTGAGCGGATCGTCCAGCAGGCGCGGATCGCGCGCGCGCCGGCCATCGATGAAGACCACGACGTTCTCGCGCAGGTGGCCCTGGTCGTCCAGGATGTAGCCGCGCAGGACGGGATTCACGGCGAACGCCGCTTCCAGCCCGTCGCGCAGCCGCGCCGCGTCGGTATCGACCTGCGGAACCTGGGTGAAGCGGGCCAACTGCTGGGTGAAGTGGATGCGCGCCATGGTGCGGGAATTGTAGACCCGGTCCGGCCCGGATGTCGCTATCATGGAGACGTACATATCAACGGAGCTGCTCATGTCGATCAAGCCTGAGGAACTGTCCGCGCTCATACGTGAAGTGGAACTGGAAGACCCGATCGACTTCGCCGACCTGCCCTTTCCCGAGAACGAGCTGCGCGACCTGGTCGCGGAACACTTGTGCGAAATGGCGGAGTCCATGGAAAGCTTCAGCACCGAGGACCGGCTCCTGACCCTCCTGGCCGTTTCCGCCAAGCTGGTGCTGGAGAACCTGGTACTGAACGTCCAGCTGTTACGCCGTCATGGCCAGCCGGTAAGCGAAAGCGTGGAAGCCTTGCTGGGACGCCTGCGCAAAAGCTAGGCCAGCCGCGCCGGCGTGCGCAGGTTGCGCGCCAGCCGCGCAGCGAAGCGCAACGGCGTGCGGTCCCAGGGAGTGAAGCGCGGCAGCTGGAACAGGTCGTCGCGCGCGGCCCCATGCGCCGTCGTTACCGCGGCGTCGAACCCCAACTCGCGCACCAGCGCCACATGTTCGGGGCCGTAGTCGCTGCCGGGCTTCCCGTTCGGATAGGCGAACAGCCGCACCGGCCCGGCCAGCGCCTCCAGCTGCACCCGGCCCCAGGCGATCTGCCGGCGCGCCTCCTCCAGCGGCAGTCTGGCAAGAATCGGATGATCCACCGTATGCGCCCCGATGCCCATGCCGGCCCGGTGCAATTCCCGCACCTGGCTGGAAGCGAGCATCAGGTTCGCCGGCAGGCGCGCGCCTGTCTGCGTCGCCAGCCGCCCGGCCGCTTCGTCGCGCTCGCGCAGCGGCAGGTACTTCAAGCGTTCCAGCAGCAGGGCCAGCGCGGCGCGGCGCTGCTCGATTCCTGTCAACGGCAGCGTGCCCAGATCGAAGGCGCTGGCGTCGAGCGCGGCGCCGCGCGCCTGGCGTACGCATTCGATCACCACGTCGTTCCACATGATGCCGCCGTCCAGGAAACCGGAAGCGATAAAGAAGGTCGCATGCAGACGGTGCTTGGTCAGGAGCGGCAGCGCGATCTCCGCGTTGTCCCGGTAGCCGTCGTCGAAAGTGATGCTGGCCGCGCGCGGCGGCAGCGTGCCTTCGCGCAGGCGGGCCACCGCCTCTTCCAGCGGCAGCACGCGGCAGCAGGCCCGCAGCGCGGTCAGCTGGTGCTCGAATCGATCGGGATCGGGCAGTGTCGGCAACAGCGGATCGGCTTCGGGCAGCACGCGATGCCAGACCAGGATGGACAGGCCGCGGCGTCCGCCCGGCGCCGCCAACCGCATGAGCGCCTGTCCCGCAATGTTCATGTCCCCTCCGCGAGCTTGCTCACCACATAGCGGAACTTCCCGGAACGCTCTGGCGCAATTGCAGCCACCTGCCGCACTTCCACCTGCACCTGCGGCCCGAGGCGCGCGCGGAAGCCCTGCACGACCCGGTTGCGCAGGCCGTCGTCCAGCGGCGCATCGAGCACCAGCAGCACACGGGTGAGCGACAGCGATTCCTGTTCGACCCGGAAGACGCGTACCTGCGGGATGTCGCGCAAAACGTAGATGAGGGCCAGACCATGCAGCACGGTACCGTCCTGGGCGACGACGAAGTCCGTGCTGCGCCCCTGAATCTCTTGTAGAAGCGGCAGCGTGCGTCCGCACGGGCAGCGCGCCTGCGACAGCGCGCCGATATCCCCGGTGCGGTAGCGGATGAAGGGGAACGCCCGCGTACACAGGTGGGTGACCACGATCTCGCCCGGCACACCCGGCGGTGTCTGCATGCCGCGCGCGTCGACCGTCTCGACGACGATATCTTCTGCGCTGATGTGCATGTTCCCGGCGGGGCATTCGTGGGCGACGAATCCCGCGTCCCGTCCGCCGTAGCCGTTGGCGACGGCGCAGCCGAAGACCTGCGCGATATCGGCGCGCTGTTCGTCATACAGCCGCTCGGACGTGACGAACGCCACCTGCACACCAGCACGGTCCATGCGCAGCCCCTGTTCGCGCGCATGGCGCGCCAGGTAGGCCAGCGCGGAAGGGTAGCCAAACAACATCCGGGGACGCCGCTTCAGGATACGTTGCAGATACCGATCCAGCTGCGGCGCCGCCAGGTCGAAGGCGGGCAGCAACTCGGTGCGCAGCAGGCGGTCGCGCAGGGCACGAACACGGTCCTGGGCTTGGAGCTCGATGGGCGAGCCCCAGATCACCATCTCGCGGTCGCCCACGTCCACGCCCCACCAGCGGGTGGCCCGCCACTTGGCGGCGACGTCGTGGCTGGTGCGCTCCCTGCCTACGTAGAACGTCAGCGGCTCGCCGCTCGAACCGCCGGTGGTCATGCGCTGCAACGGGCCGGCCGCGGTCGACCGGATCGTGTCGGCGTGAGCGCGGATGGTGGCCTTGTCCAGCAAGGGCAGATGCTGCAGGTCCGCCAGGCTGCGCAGGTCCGACGCCGCATCGAAGCCCAGCGCCGCGAAGCGGTCGCGGTAATACGGCGATCGCTTTTGTGCCTCGGCCAGCAGACCGCGCAAGCGTTCCAGCCGCGCGCTGTGCAGCCGTTCCTCCGCCCAGTACTGCGAGCGTTCCAGCTCGCGCCGGACCCGCACGGAGCAGTGCCCCTTCAGCCCTTCCTGCAGAGGGAACAACGCTCCTGCAACCAGGCGCGTGTACATGCCGCTCATGACGTCACCATTTGGCGTCCCTGGGCCAGACGTTCATACACTTCCAGCAGTTGCGGCCGCACCGCCTCCCACGTATAGCGTTGAACGCCGTGTAGGCCGCCGGCCCTGAGCGCCGCCGCCAGTGCAGGTTCATCCAGCACGCGCCGCATGGCTGCCGCCATCGCTGCGGCATCGCCCGGTGCCGTCAGCAGGCCGCTTACCTCGTGGGTGACGATGTAGGGAATTCCGCCCGCCGCGCTGCTTACCACCGGAACGCCTGCCGCCATCGCTTCCAGCAGGGCATTCGGCATGTTGTCGACGCGGCTGGCATTGAGCACGATATCCGCCGTCGCGTACAAGTTCGCCATGTCGGCATGCGCCAGCCGGCCGGGGAAAGCGACGGCGTCCGCCACGCCAAGCGCTGCGGCGAGGCGCCGGAGCGGTCCCTCTTCCGGGCCGCTCCCCGCGAGCGTCATGCGTGCGGCAGAATGCAAGCGCCGCACCGCCGCGAAGGCACGCAGTGCGGTCGCGTTGTCATAGATATCTTCCAGGTTCCGGGCGACGACGATGTGCGGCGCCGCGCTGGCCTTGGCTGGTCCAACCCGGAAGCGGGACGTGTCCACGACGTTCGGCACTACACTGCACCCGACTCCGAAGCGCTCGAACACGTCGCGCAGGAAGCCGGATGGAACGATCACGGCGGAAGCGCGCGCCAGCGTCGGACGCACCAGCCACGCCGAACGCGCAAGGAGTTCTTCGGCTGCCCCGCCCCGGTAATTCACGACAACCGGCACACCCAGCGCTGCGCCGATCCAGACCGCGGGCGCTGCAAACAGGTGCCACGACCAGCCGGAGTTGGCCATGACGTGCATGACATCCGCGCGGGCAGCTGCCTGCCAGAGCTTCAAGGCATAGGGCGCCAGCCGGAACGCCGCGCGCAGTCCACGCAGGCGCCCGGCCCAAGCCGGCCGGTATGGCGCGTTCATGCGCACCACTTCCACCTGCAGGCCTTCCTCTCGCAGCAGCCGCGCAAGTTGGGCAGTCTGGTTCGGTATGCCGCCCGCAGGCGGCGGCAATGGGCCGACCAGCGCGATCCGCAAGGTCCTGGCGTCCATGTCAGCTACACCCCGACCGCAGTGCGCTGCGGTAGGCGACACCGTAGCGGGCCGTGCTCGCCGCCCAGGTCCGCTCGGATTCCACGTAGGTCCGCGCGGCCCGGCGCAGCTTGGCGCACACGTCGGGCTCCTCCAGCAATCTCGTCACCTGGCGTGCCAGCGCACGCACGTCGCCGGCAGGGAACAATACGCCGGTGCGGCCATCGGTGATCAGTTCGCGGTGGCCACCCACGTCCGACGCGACGACGACGCGCCCTTGTGCCATTGCTTCCAGCGGCTTGAGCGGCGTAACGAGCTCGGTCAGGCGCATCTGCCGCCGGGGATAGACCAACAGATCGGCAATGCCGTAATAGTGGCGCACCTCGTCGTGCGGCACCTGTCCCATGAAGATGACGCGCGACTCCAGGCCGAGGTTCCGCACGCGCGCACGCAGGCGGGCATCCTGCGGTCCTCCGCCCACCAGCAGCAGATGCACGCGCGACGGCAGTTCGCGCAGAGCATCGATCAGGACATCCAGGCCTTCGTAAGCATAGAACGACCCGACAAAAGCCAGAACGTGCTTGCCTTCCAGGCCCAGGGCACGCACCGCGGCGGGATCGCTTGCGCCCAGCAAGGGAAACCGATGGAGGTCGACGGCATTCGGCACCACCGTGATCCGGTCCTGAGCTATGCCGCGCGTGGAGACGATCTCGTTACGCAGCCCGGCGCTGATGGTGACCACGGCAGCGGCATTGCGCAGCGCCGAGGTCTCCAGGGCCCGCCCGAGTCGGTAGCGCACGCCGCCCGCGCGGGCAGTGCCGTGGTCGACCGCCGCGTCTTCCCAGAATGCTCGCACCTCGTACACGACCGGGATGCCGAGTTCACGGCCGACGCTCAGGGCGGCCACCGCATTCAGCGCCGGCGAATGCACATGCAGCAGGTGCGGACGCACGCTCAGCACGACGTCGCGCAAGCGCTCGCGCAGGACACGGATCGCATCCACCTGTCCGATCAGCGGCAGCCAGCGCAGCGGCGCGGGGCACGTGCGCCAGAATTCGAATCCTTCCGCCAGCTCGTTGGCGTCCGCCGTGCGGCCGTGCTTCGGACCGGTCAGCTGAAACGTCGCGTAGCCGGCGTCCCGCTGCGCCTGCAGGATCGCGAGCGTGCGATAGCTGTAGCCGCTATGGATCGGCACCGAGTGATCGAGGACGTGCAGCACACGCAGGCGGGCAGGGTCGAAGTCCGGCATGGTCACTCCTCCTCTTGCAAGCGCAGGAAGGCGTCGAACATCAGCAGGGCCCAGATCGGCGAGGAGTAGTCACGTCGGCCTGCTTGATGCTGCTCCACGAGTTCGCTCAGGACCGCCCGATCGAAGTATCCTGTATCGGCCAGCCGGTCTCCGCATAGCGTCTCGCGGACTTGCTCGCGCAGCGGGCCCCGGAACCACGCCTCCAGCGGCACGGAAAAGCCCTGTTTGCGCCGGTACAGGATCGATGCAGGAAGATAGCGTTCCAGGCTTCGCTTGAACACGAACTTGCCTTCACCCCGGCGCAACTTGAACGCGGAGGGCAGGCTGGCGATCCATTCGACCAGCTTGTGATCGAGCAGCGGGCCACGCACTTCCAGGGCATGGGCCATCGACGCCCGGTCCACCTTCGTCAGGATATCTCCGGGCAGATAGGTTTTCAGGTCGAGGTATTGCAGGAGCGCGAGCGGATCGTCCGCCGGAGCGCGCACGGCATGGCCGCGAAAGGTCGCCAGCGCGGAATAGCCCTGCAAAGCGCTCCGCATGGAAGGCGAAAACAGGCGCGCTCGCAGCTCCGGACTGAGGAGGGATACTCCCCTATGGTAGGCGTCGACCAGGTCGCGCGCGAGTCCCTGGAAGGTTGTCTTTGCGCGCAGAAAGCGCGGAGCCCAGTCTGCCTTCGGGTACGCGCGTCCGAGCATACCGAACATCGCACCCCGCCAGGCAGCCGGAATTCGCCGTCGTACGCTATCCTCGGCCACCGCCAGCCGGTACCGGCGGTACCCGGCCAGGTGTTCGTCACCGCCATCGCCCGAGAGCGCCACGGTGACGCGCTCGCGCGCGAGCTGGCACACCCGGTAAGTCGGCAGCGCGGAACTGTCGGCGAACGGTTCGTCGTACAGGGCGGCCAGCAGATCCACCAGCCCTGTGTCGTCGGGATCCACCTGTCTGGTATGGTGCCGCGTTCGATACAGCGACGCGACCTCGCCCGCGAAGCGCGATTCGTCGTAGCGTGGATCGGGAAAGCCGATCGAGCAGGTCTCGACCGGCTCGTTTCCCAACCCGGCCATCATCGCCACCACGGCGCTCGAATCGACCCCGCCCGAGAGAAATGCTCCCAGCGGCACGTCTGCGACCAGCCGCACGCGCACCGCCTCGCGCAGGCGCGCCACCAGCTCCGCGCACGCCTCGGTCAGGGACAGGGGGGGTGCCGGGACAAACGGCAGATCCCAATACTGGACTGGAACGGCCCGGGGTGCACCGATCCGCTGAAGGAGAGTCCATCCCGGCGCGAGCTTGCGCGCGGCGTGGTAGATCGTCTTCGGGTCCGGGACATAGCCGAGCGCAAAATAGTCCTCGACCGCGGTCGGATCGACCGCACACGAAAATCCGGGCAGGCAGCGCAAGGCCTTGAGCTCGGAAGCGAAGCAGAGCAAACCGTCGTCCGTGAACGTGTAGTAGAGCGGCTTCACGCCCAGGCGGTCGCGCGCCAGGAACAGCGTGCCGCGCCGCCGGTCGAACACGGCGAAAGCAAACATGCCGCGAAAACGCTCGACGCAACGCACGCCCCATTCCTCCCATGCGTGCACGATCACCTCCGTGTCGCAGCGCGTGCGCAGTACGTGGCCGCAGTGCGCCAGCTCGGTGGCGAGCTCGCGGAAGTTGTAGATCTCCCCGTTGTAGGTCACGAGCACGCTGCCGTCCTCGTTCGCCATCGGCTGCCGTCCATTCTGGAGGTCGATGACCGAAAGACGGGTGTGGCCCAACGCGACCCCGGCCTCGGTGAACACGTCGTCTTCGTCCGGCCCGCGATGGCGAAGCGCTGCATTCATCCTGCGCACCAGCGCTGCGTCGATCGGCCTGCGTCCGGCGGTGTCGAAAATGCCAGCTATCCCGCACATGCGACCCTCCCTGCCGTAGACCGCAACAAGCGCTCGTAGAGCCCTTGGTAAGCATTTACCATTGTCTGCATCCCGAATTCGCGCTCGACGCGATCCCTGCCCGCAGCGCCGTGGTGGGCCGCGAGCGCCGCGTCGATCACGTAAGGTTCGAGTGCGGCGGCGATGGCGCACGGCTGCGACGGCGGCACGAGGCGCCCCGTGACGCCGTCATCGACGATGTCCGGAACGCCGCCGACCCGCGTGGCGACCACCGGCAGCCCGGCCGCCATCGCTTCCAGTACCGCTCCGGGGCACCCTTCGGCGATCGAAGTCAATGCGAATACACGGAATTCATCGAGTACGTCGGGAATGTCGCTCCGCTCTCCCAGCAATCGGACCGCTCCGGCCAGGCCCATGCTACGGACACGCTCACGCAGCGGCTCCAGCAGCGGCCCGCCCCCGGCGATTTGCAGGGACAGGCGGGGGCGCAAATGAGGCAGACGCTCGCGCAGGATCGCAAACGCCTCCACAAGGCAGTACGGATCCTTCACGGCCTGAAGGCGCGAGACAGATCCGATCACGATCGGCGCGCCATGCAGCGGAGTGGACCGACGGCCAAAGCGCGCCGGATCGACGCCGTTTGGCAAGAAGCAGGATTTGGCGGGCGAAACCTGCACAGCATCCCGCAGCCACGCCAGCATGTCGCGGGAATTGGCGTAGCAGCAGTCATACAGCGGGGCCGCAGCGCGCCGCAGAAGCAGGTGCCGGCGGCGCATGCCGTTCGGATCATCCGCCTCGCGGCCATGCGAGCCATGGATACAGACGGCCACCCCGGCCCAGCGCGCGGGCAGCACGTATTCGAGCGCCGCCAGGTTATAGGCATGCAGGACCTCAGGACGCAAACGGCGCAGGACGCGATATACCTCCCGATGCAGCCCCAGAGCGAGGCCAGACGGTTTGTGCAAGGCGACCAGTTCGACATCGCTGCGCCGGATGCGCTGTGCCATGGCGGGTTCGATTTCGGTAAGGCTCACCAGCGCATGCCGAAACGCCTGCGCCGGCATACGGTTGATGCGCTCGATCAGCTGTATCTCCATGCCGCCAATTCCCAGGCGGTGCAGAAGATGCACGATCAAGGGCGGCCCGTTCATAGATTCCGATTCGCCGCCAGCACGGCATCCAATGGAACAGCGATTGCGCGAGAGAGATCCGCCAGGACGGCCCTGGCCTGTTCCGGACCGTCGTCCGCCGGCGCAAACAGGACCACGCGCACCGCATCGTCCCGTCCCGTCGCCAGATGCTGTCGCACCTGGAGCAGCTTGGCGCGCCACCAGCTCGCCGTACTCTCGCCGCCCACCCGGTACCAAGTCCAGACCAGCAACCGCTGGTTGGCGCTCGCCAGCTCCGCTTCCGTCGACAGACCTGATCCGGCAACGGCAGGTATCGCGCGTATCTGGACCCAGCCGGTCTTTTCGTCGACCAGCCGATTGGTGGACGTGACAAGCCGCGCGCCGGTGCGCCGCTCGTCGCGGTAGTAGTACAGCATCACGCCACCGGCGCCGTGCGCAGTCCGAAACACATGACGCAGCTGCGCGCCTTGGCCGTACACAGGCTGCCAATCCGTGAACTCCAGCGCGGCCGGGCGCGCAACCGAAAAATTGACCAGCCGCGGGAGAGGCTGTGCCGACATGTCCCTTTCGAAGCGCGCCGCCAAAAATGGCCAGACCCAGAGCGCGGCGGCGCAGTAGACCGCCATGCGCGCGGAGGGCCACACCGATCCCGGCTCCGCTTCCGCCGTTACGCTGGCAGGTGCGGCGAGCCGGGGCACGTCGTCGCGCCAGCGCGAACCAGCCCAAAGCAAGGTAAGCATGACGATCGCGAAGAATACCCAGCCGTAGATCACGTGATCGAACCCGACCGCCAGCTGCATGCCGGACAAGTGGCCGATCATGACAACTCCATAGGCGCGCATGCCATTGGCAAGCAAGGGCACCAGGGCAGAAAGACCGACAAACGCCAACTGCCGCAGGCGCGAACGATAGCAAAGGTGCGCGAACAGCACACCCAGGGTGACCGACGAAATGAGGTAGCGCACCCCGCTGCACGCTTCGACCACGCTCCAATTCCCGCTGGGGAGAGCCAGCAGATTTCCTTCCCTAAGCACCGGAATGCCGGTCAAGTGCAGTGCGGCCACCGTGAAGCCTGCGGTCGAATCGATCAGAAACGGCACCAGCGCTTCGCCGAACGGCACGGCGAAGAGGATGAACAGCAGCGGGAAACGCAAGGTTCGCGCGTAGGCGTCGCCGAGAACGGCGATCACGGTGACCGGCAATGCGAGAGCGAGCGCATACTGGCGTGCGGCGGCAACGTCGGCCAGCTCTGCCACCAACCACAGGGCGCCGCAGGCCAGCACCAGGGCGAAGGCTCTGCGGTCCGGACGCGCCGTCAGTCCCGCCAGCGCTTGGCGCTGGCGCCAGATCAGGTACAAAGCGATCGGCAGGATCGTGTAACCATGTGCGAACGTATCGGACCTGGCCCATATCTTTGCCACCGAGGCAGCGGTTGGCGCGTAGATCAACAGCGGCAATGCCAGCAACGCCGCCACGGCTGCGAACCGGCGCGTCCCCGCAGTCAGCGCCGGCGGGCGCATGAGCGTCTTCTCTTCAGCGCGTTCCATCCTGGGCCTCCAGCAGTCTGCGCACCAGTCCAAGCTTGGCCGGCCAGGAATGATGTTCCAGCACGAACGCGCGGGCGCGCTCGCCCATGCCTGCATCGCCGCCGGCCAGAACGCTCGCCACTGCCTGCGCGAAAGCATCGGCGCCCTGCGCAAGAAGAATGTGCCTGCCGGGCTGCGCATCGATGCCCTCCGCAGCCTGTGGAGTCGCAACCACCGGCCGCGCCATCGCCATCGCTTCCAGGACCTTGTTCTGGATGCCGCGGGCGATCTTCAGTGGCGCCACCGACACGTCGGCATGGGCCAGATACGGACGCACATCGGGCACCGCGCCGGTCACCTGCACGCCATCTACGCGAGCCAAGGTGGAGACGGCCGGACCGGGGCGCGCGCCCACAATCCAAAATACAGCCTCTGGATGCGCGCATCGCAGCGCGGGGAACACCTTGTGCACGAACCAGCGCACGGCCTGCGCATTCGGCCAATAGTCCATCGCACCGCAAAAGACCACTGCCTTCCGCCCCTTGGCGAAGGGGTGGTCGTAGCAGCGGGCCGGCGAGAAATAATGGGCATCCACGCCGTTTTCGCAGAACGCGGTCTTTGCCGCGCACTCCGGAGCGAGACAGCGGAACAGGTCAGCCTCGGATGCGGAGACGAAGAGCGCCGCGTGCGCACGGCCAGCCACCTGCCTTTCGTAGTCGAGTAGCGTCCTGCCTTCGCGCGCGTACAGCCAGCGCGACGCCAGCGGCTTGGCACGCGCGTAGGCGCGCCACTTTTCCGAATCCACATCGCAGAAGTCCACCACCACCCGCGCGCCTCTCGCCAGTTCCGCGTACTGCGCCATCTGCGAGGAGAAGACCATCACGCGCCGGATGACGTGGTGACGCACCTGCCGGGTCACCCATTCCGACATTGCACGGTCTCGGTAGTAGTCCAGGGAAAGCGGACGGTTCGTCAAGAGCGCCGGCAGGCAGCGCAGGCGGGCGATGCGGGGGTTGAGCGTCCCGAAGAAGCCTGCGCGGCACCAGCGCTCCACTTTCGGCACATAGTGGCGGTCATGCGGGTCGTCGATGAAAGTGCCGAGCAGGACGTTGTAGTGCTCCGACAGATGCCGGAGCAGATGGTACGAGCGGATCTTGT
>DASRUW010000004.1:0-5072 GCA_035655255.1 Telluria sp.
GCGGTTTCGGCGAGCACGCCGCCCAGCGCATCCTGGAGAACCTGCAGAGCCGCCAGAGCAAGACGACCCGCTTCACCCTGGCGTTTGCCGCCGGCCTCGCGGGTCCGCTGCTGGCCTGGCTGAAGGATGGCGTGCCGGACGCGGTGGCGGAGGTGGCGGGATCGTTCCGCCGGTGCCAGGAGACCGTGGGCGACCTCGACATCGTCGCTCACGCGCGCCATCCCGGCGCGCTGATCGAGCGCTTCGTGCAGTTCCCGGATGTGCAGGAAGTGCGCGCCCATGGGGGCACCCGCGCCAGCGTCCTGCTGCGCCAGGGAATCCAGGTCGACCTGCGGGTGGTGCCGGCTGCCAGCTACGGCGCGGCCATGCACTATTTCACCGGGTCGAAGAGCCACAACATCGCGCTGCGCCGCCTGGCCCAGGACCGCGGCTGGAAGCTCAACGAATATGGCTTGTACGCCGGCGACGAACGGATCGCGGGCGCGACCGAGCACAGCATCTTCGCCGCGCTGGGCCTGGACGACATTCCGCCGGAGCTGCGCGAGAACCGCGGGGAGATCGATGCGGCCCGCGCGCACCGGCTGCCGCACCTGGTCGCACGCCGTGACCTGCGCGGCGACCTGCACCTGCACACCAAGGCGAGCGACGGGCGCGACAGCCTGCGCGCGATGGCGCTTGCGGCGCGCGACCTCGGCCTGTCCTATATCGCTGTCACGGAACACAGCCAGCGCCTGCGCGTCGCGCACGGCCTGGACGCCGCCGCGCTTGGCCGCCAGCGCGAGGAAGTCGACCGCCTGAACGCGGAGCTGGAAGGAATCTCGATCCTGCACGGCGTGGAAGTGGACATCCTCGCCGACGGCAGCCTGGACCTGCCGGACGAGGTCCTGGCCGGGCTCGACCTGGTCATCGGCGCCGTGCATGCCGACTTCAGCCTGCCCCGCGCCGAACAGACGCGCCGGATCCTGCGCGCGATGGACCATCCGGCCTTCACGATGCTCGCCCATCCAACCGGCCGCCTGCTGCTGGAGCGCGACGCCTATGACGTGGACCTGGCCCAGGTGCTGCGCCACGCCCGCCAGCGCGGCTGCTGCATCGAAGTGAACGCCCAGCCCAACCGCCTGGACCTGGACGATGTGTGGTGCCGCCTGGCGCGCGACGAAGGTGTCACCCTGTGCATCAATTCGGACGCGCACAGCGCCTTCGACTTCGCCCATCTCGACTACGGGATCGGCCAGGCGCGGCGCGGCTGGATCGAGCGCAGCCAGGTCCTCAACGCCTTGCCCCTGCCGGCCCTGCGCAAACGACTGCGCGAAATCACTGCGCCGCGGCGCTCTCCTGCAGCAGCAGGAACAGGTCGGTCTTGCTGACGTAGCCCTGGAGCCGTCCGCCGGCGTCGACCACCGGCAGGCGCTCGCCCGGGTGGGCGGCGAAGCGTTCCAGCGCCGCGCCCAGGCGCATGTCGGGTTGCAGGCGCGGATAGTCCCGCTTGATCCATTGCGCGCCCAGCGGCTCCTGCGGCGGCAGGCCGGCCCGCAAGGCCGGTCCCAGGTCGTGCAGGGACACCGCGCCGGCAAACCCGCCGGAGCCGTCCACCATGTAGACGTGCTGCCAGCGCGCCGTGACGAAGGCGCGTTCGACCGTCTCCGCGCTGGCGCCGCGCGCGACGGTTGGCGGCCCCTTGCGCATGATGTCGCCCACGGACAGCGTGGCGAAACGCGACGGCGGCCGCTCCAGGGACCGGCTGTAGACCGAGCGGTCGCGGCGTAGGCGGGTGAGGGTATAGGCGAGCACCGAGGCCAGCATCAGGGGCAGCATGATCTGGTAATTGCCCGTCATCTCGAAAATGATGAGGATCGCCGTCAGCGGCGCAAACGTCGTCGCCGCCAGCATGGCGCCCATGCCGATGGCGGCATACACGGCCGCCGGCGCGATGCCCGGCCACAGCATATGGCAGGCCGTCCCGAACAGCGATCCCAGGACCGCCCCGACGAAGAGGGTCGGCGTAAACACCCCGCCTACCGCCCCCGAGCCGGTGGTGATCGCCGTGGCCAGCACCTTGCTCAGCAGGACGGCGACGAGGAAGCCGGTCGCCCACTGGCCGGCCAGGATGCCGTTCACGATGCTGTAGCCGTTACCCCAGATCTCGGGCTGCCAGACCGACAGCACGCCCACCAGCGCGCCGCCCAGTGCCAGGCTGGCTGGCAGGGGCAGCGCCAGTTTGTGGAATCCCTGCCGGACGGCGTCCAGCAGTCCCAGGTAGTAGGGCGCGAGCAGGCCGGCGACGATGCCGAGCAGGCCGTGCAAGCCGATTTCGGCCGGGTTGAGCAGCTGGAACGCGGGCATCGTGTAGACGGTCGCGTAGCCCAGGAAGGCATGGACGGTCAGGCTGGACGTGACGGCGGCGACCAGCAGCGGCCCGAGGGTCTCCACGGCGATCGAACACAGGACGATCTCGGCGATGAAGAGTGCGCCGGCAATCGGTGCATTGTAGGCGGCCGCGATCCCGGCGGCCCCGCCGCACGCGACCATCAGGCGGCGCCGGGGCGGCGCCATGTCGCGCCCCACGGGCAGGACCGAACCGGTGAGGGCGGCGAGCTGCACCATCGAGCCTTCCCGGCCGATGGAGCTGCCACTGACGATCGAGGCCGCCGAGGACAGCGCGCGCAACAGGGAATGACGCACGCCCAGCGGACGGTCGCTCAGGGCGATGGCTTCCATGTAGTCGCCCGCCCGGTCGTGCTCGAAACGGCGCGCCGCCAGCAGGACGAGGCCGGCCAGCAGGCCGCCGGCCGCCGGAATCAGCACGCGCTCCCAGGCGGGCAAGGCGTGCGCGGCGCGAACCAGGCTGGCGTGCTGTCCATACAGGAGGTTCTGGGACGCCGCCAGCAGTTCGCGGAAGCCGACCGTCGCCAAGCCACCGAGGATGCCGATGGCCGCGGCCAGGCCCAGCATGCGCTGCTGTTCGCCCGGCACCAGGCGTTCGAGCAGCCATAGCCGCGTGGTCCAGCGCGTCATCGGTCCTCCCTCCGGAAAGCCGCCAGTCTACCGTTGCGGTTGACCTAGAGCAAACTACCTAGATCGGCCGGCCGGAATTAGCTTACTTCAATTACATTTCGGCCCCGCCTCCCGAGAATGCCTGTCGGTACCGCCGGGCAGGAGCATCTTCCTGACCTCGGCCGAACGTCAAATCCATTTTTCGGGAGAGTGTAGGATGCAAAGCGATAAGGACGCCACACCAGGCGAGGACCTGCCACAGAAGAGCCGTCGCCGTTTCCTGGGCACGGGCGCCATGCTCGGTGTCGCCGGCGCGACGGTGCTGGCAGGCTGCAAGGAAGAGGGCGTCAAGAGCGCCTCCGGCAGCGCCTCGGCGGCCGGCGCGGCCAAGAGCGGCGGCAAGCACGAAGTGGCGCCGGGCCAGCTCGACGACTATTACCTGTTCTCGAGCGGCGGCCACTCGGGCGAGATGCGCATCATCGGCGTGCCGTCCGGCCGCACCCTGAAGCGCATCCCCGTGTTCAACATCGATCCGATGTCCGGCTGGGGCATCACCAACGAGTCGAAAGCGATCCTGGGCACCAATCCCGATGGCAGCCTCAAGTACTTCACCGGCGACACCCACCACGTGCACGGCAGCTACAAGGACGGCACCTACGATGGCCGTTGGCTGTTCGTCAACGACAAGATCCAATCGCGCATCGCCCGCGTGCGCATGGACACGATGGAAGTCGACAAGATCACCCAGCTGCCCAACGTGATGGGCTTCCACGGGATCTTCCCGGACAAGCGCGACCCGGTCGACCCCAAGATCAACTACACGACCCGCGTGTTCTGCGGCGCCGAATTCCACATCCCCCTGCCCAACGAAGGCCACGACCTGGACGACCCGTCCAAGTGGGGCTGCCTGTTCTCCTGCGTCGACGCGGAGACCATGGAAGTGCGCTGGCAGTGCCGCGTGGACGGCAACATGGACCTCGTGGCCACGTCCTACGACGGCACGCTGGCCTGCTCGAACCAGTACAACGTGGAAAACGCCGCCGACCAGGCCGGCATGATGACCGCCGAGCGCGACGCCTGCGTGTTCTTCGACATCGCCCGCATCGAGAAGCTGGTCAAGGACGGCAAGTTCACCACCATCGGCAAATCCAAGGTGCCGGTGGTCGACGGCCGCAAGGCCGCCAATCCGGACCCGAAGAGCGCCGTCACCTGCTACGTCCCGGTCGGGAAAAATCCGCACGGCGTGAACGCCAGCCCGGACGGCAAGTACATGGTCTGCTCCGGCAAGCTCTCGCCGACGGCCACGGTGATCGACGTGTCCCTGGTGAGCAAATGGTTCAAGGGCGAACTCAAGACCGAGCGCGACGCCGTGGTGGCCGAGCCCGAAGTCGGCCTGGGCCCGCTGCACACCGGTTTCGACGGCCGCGGCAACGCCTTCACCACCCTGTTCCTGGACAGCCAGATCGTCAAGTGGAACATCGACAAGGCCATCGCGCTGTACAAGGGCGACAAGAACGCCAAGCCGGTGGTCGACCGCATCGACGTGCACTATCAGCCGGGCCACGGCTTCGCCTCGATGGGCGAGACCAAGGAAGCCGACGGCAAGTTCTACAACTCGGGTAACAAGTTCTCGAAGGACCGCTTCCTGCCGGTCGGACCGCTGCACGTGGAAACCGAGCAGCTGATCGACATCTCGGGCGAGAAGATGGTGCTGATCCACGACCACACGGCCGCCCCGGAACCGCACGACGGCATCATCGTGCGCCGCGACGTCGTCAAGACCCGCCAGATCTACAACCTGACGGACTTCCCGAACGCCGTCACGCCCGAGAACGCCGGCATCGAACGCAAGGGCAACAAGGTCCATGTGCGCATGATGTCGCAGGCCCCGGCGTACAGCCTCCCGCTGATCAAGGTGAAGAAGGGCGACGAAGTGACGCTCACCCTGACCAACCACGACAAGGTGGAGGACCTGACGCACGGCTGCGCGATCCCGATGTACAACATCAATTTCATCGTCAACCCGCAGGAGACCAAGTCGGTCACCTTCAAGGCCGACAAGGCAGGCGCGTTCTGGA
>DASRUW010000005.1:0-2086 GCA_035655255.1 Telluria sp.
GTCCGGGTTCAGGTACGCGCGGCGCACGCCCTCGTTGGCCATGTCCTCCAGGCTCATGGTGGCGTCGTCCCAGCGCACGTTCATGCCCACCTTCAGGAACACGGTGACGATGCCGGTGTCCTGGCACAGCGGCCGGTGGCCCTCGGCGGCCATGCGCGAATTGATCAGGATCTGCGCCATCGCGTCCTTCGCGGCGGGGCTTTCTTCGCGTTCGTACGCCGCGGCCAAGCTCTTGATGTAGTCAACCGGGTGGTAGTAGCTGATGTACTGCAGCGCGTCGGCGACGGACTGGATCAGGTCTGCTTGCTTGATGGTGGTCATGGCGGCTTTCGTGGGCTTCGACGCACCACCTTGCGTGGCGCACAAGTCGTCTATTGTGCCGCAGACTACCGGGCTGGACAAAAAACAACGACCGCGCGAGGCGGCCGTTGCCAGTTCAGGCTGGGGACGCTGGAGCATGCCCTGATCCTGCCCGCCACTCCCGTCCATGCGGACGTGGCGGGCAGCGCGCCACTCGAGCGGATCTTCCCTGGGAATCAAAAGCGGTACTCGGCCGTCAGCATGTAGGTGCCCACATTGCCGCCGATCGAGGCCTGGTTGTACCGGGCCTTGGCGTGGTAGTTGTCGTAGTTCAGGCCGAGGCTGAAGTTGGGTGCGAAGTCGTAACCCACGCCCACGCCGCCATACCAGCCGTCGCCATGGGCACTGCCGCTGGCGTACTCGGTATAGCCCGGCTCGCTGTAGCGGTAGCTGGCGTCCGCTTCCGAGCGGAACCAGCCGGCACGGGCCGTTGCGTACCACGGACCGGCGAAGTTGTACTTGGCATTGCCGCCGAGCAGCCAGCCCTTGGCATGGACGCCGGTCCGGATCGTGCTGCCGTCGCTGTAGCTGTAGCGGGCGACGACCTTGCCCAGGTCCGCGTAGCCGCCTTCGACGCCGAGGTTGAAACCGTTGCCGACGTTCCAGGCATAGCCGAAGCGCAGGGCGCCGGCGGTGTCCTTGTCGTCCACCGAGTAGCCCTGGCCGGCGCTGCGGCCGACGTGATACTGCGCCTGGCCGACGGCGGCATTGATGAAGAACGCGCCTTGGGTTTCGGCGGCGGCGGCCGCGGCGGACGCCACGACCAGCACCGCGCCGAGGGCGGCGGTCAGGATCTTGTTCATGGGGAAACTCCCTATTTTTTTCGTTGATTGATGGCCGCCGATCATCGGCGGCCGCGCATTCTAGCCGTGCATTCCCGGGCCGAGCTGCAGGGGATCACCTACACTCGGCGTGTTGCGCTAGCCAGCGTTCAGGTCCGTCCGCACCACGAGAGGCACCCATGCCGATCTTTTCGTTTCTGCAACTGGACGTTTTCGCCAGCCGTCTGCTCGAGGGCAACCCGCTGGCAGTGGTGGTCGACGCCGAGGGGCTGGACGACGCGACCATGCAGCGCATCGCGCGCTGGACCAACCTGTCCGAAACCGCCTTCCTGCTGCCGCCGAGCAGCGCCGCGGCGGACTACCGCGTGCGCATCTTCACCCCGCGCCAGGAGCTGCCGTTCGCCGGCCATCCCAGCGTGGGCAGCGCGTACGCCGCGATCGAATCCGGCCTGATCGCCGCCGGCAAGCATGCGCTGGTGCAGGAATGCGCGGCCGGGCTGCTGCCGGTGCGGGTCGAAGGCGACGGCGGCGCGAGGCTCATCCACGTGCAGGCGCCGCCGGCCACGCTGCGCGCGGTCACCGCGGCCCAGCGCGCCGGGCTCGGCCGGGCCGTGCACGCCGCGCTGGCGGAAGAGCAGTCGTGCCTGATCGACAACGGCCCGCTGTGGTTCGTCTGCGACCTGCGCGAGGAAGCCGCGGTGCGCCAGCTCCAGCCGGACCTGGCGGCGATCGGCGCGCTGTGCGAAGCCGCTGGCGCGGTCGGCGTCAGCGTGTTCGGCCGGCAGCGCTCGGGCGGAGCGAGCATGGCGGTGCGTGCGTTCTGCCCGGCCGACGGCATTCCCGAAGATCCGGTCACCGGCAGCGCCAACGCGGCGATCATGGCGTGGCTGGGCGAGCGCGGCGGGCGCGACGGCTACGGCCCGCGCTATCGCGCCAGCCAGGGT
>DASRUW010000006.1:0-5641 GCA_035655255.1 Telluria sp.
ATCAGGATCTGACTGAAGCGCTCGGGCAGCACCCCGAGCTCCAGGACGTAGCGCACGTCGCCGTCGCGGTACACCGGCACCGCCACGCTCATGAGCTGGCGCCGGCTGACGCTCCCGTAGAACAGTTCCGAAATCACCGGCGCGCGCTGGGCCAGCACGCGCCGGATCTGTTCGCGGTTGGCCACCAGGGGCAGCTTGGCGCCGAACGGTGTCCCGGTGTTGAGCAGCATCTGGCCATGCAGGTCGGTGAGCACCACGGCGTAGCCCGAGGTGGTGGTCAGCACCGAACGGGCGTAGTCGTAGAACCCGGCCAGGTCGTCCTGCTGCAGGGGCGGGGCGACGGCCAGCGCCTGGGCCGCGGCGCGCAGACCGGCCAGTTCGCCGTCCACCACGTGCGCCATGGCGCGCGCGGTCTGGATGGTCGACTCGCGGTGGGCCGTGACGCCGTCATTGAAGTTCTTGACCGCCAGCGCCGTCGTGGCCACCAGGGAAGGCAGCAGCAGGACGGCGACCAGGAACATCAGGATTTGGCGCAACGTGAACACGCCGTCGCGCGACGGCGTCAGCAACAGCGACCGCATCCGCGTCACGACTCGTGCGCCGACATGTGCTGGATCAGGCCCGCGCGGTCGCGCAGGATGATGGTGCGGCGCTGGACCTCGATCAGCCCGAGCGCGTCGAGCGCCGACAGGGCCCGGCTCACCGTCTCCACCGTCATGCACATGAAGCTGCCGATGTCGGCCCGGCTCATGCGCAGCACCACGCGCGCGTCGGAGTAGCCGATGGCGGCGTAGCGCTCGGCCAGGTACAGCAGGAAGCCGGCCATGCGGGCCTGGGCGTTGGCGCAGGCGCGCAGGCGGCGCAGGGTGCTGCCGGTCTGCAGCCCGTGGCCGATCAGGCCGTAGATGGCGGGCGGCAGCTTGGGATGCGCACGCCCGAGGGTGTGCAGGGCGTCGATCGGCAGCGGGATCAGCACCGCGTCGGACAGGGCCGTGGTCTCGCTCGGATAGCGCAGCTCGGCGATGCCGTCCGCGCCGATCAGGTCGCCCTGCATGGGGAAGGCGATCACCTGTTCGTCGCCGGAGGCGTCCAGCAGCGCGGTCTTGAGAAAGCCGCTGTGCACCACGAACAGCTGTTCGAAGGCCTGGCCGGCCAGGTGCACGCGCTGGCCCTGGCGCACCTGCAGATGGGGGAAGTAGGTTTCGTTCTTGGTGAAATCGAGCGCGTCGGGAACGCCGAGCAGCTGGCAGACCTCGGTGAGCGTGGAGCGAAGATAAGGCTGGGCGGTGGCGCTGAAGAAGCGCGCGCTTTCCCATTTTTCCGGCACGTGATGCATACAGACTCCCTGTTTTTGATTGGACGTCGTCTGGCGCGGAGACCCGCGGGGTTGAGGCGGGTCAGAAGTTGTAATTATTAGTTATATTTTTTATACGACAAACCGCGCGAGAAAGCTATTCATTTGACAAAACTCAAGTTGATTAGGCGTTTTCCGATGTAACCGCGCAACACGGGACCGTGATCATGACGGCTGTGCCGGTTTCGGCCGAGTGGATCTGGACCTGGCCGCCGAAGGCTTCGGCCCGTTCGCGCAGGCTGACCAGGCCGACCCCGCCTGTGCCCGGCAGCGGGGGCGGCTGCAGGCCGCGGCCGTTGTCGTGCACGCCCAGCACGAAGCGGCCGGGTTCGCGCGCCAGGCTGACCACCACCTCGGTCGCCTGGGCGTGGCGCTGGGCATTGGAGAGGGTCTCCTGGACCATGCGGAACAGCGAGGCCGAGCGTTCGTCGTCCAGCAGGAGCGCGCCGGGATCGAGCGCGCAATTGAAGCGCACCGCCATGCCCGAGCGGCGCGCGCACTGCTGGGTGAGCCATTCGAGGGCGGGCACCAGGCCGGCGTCCAGCACCGGTGGGCGCAGGGAATTGATGATGGAGCGCATCGTGCGGATCAGCTCCCCGATCTGCTGGTCGATCTGCTCGAGGCGTTTCCGCTCCGGGCTGTCCTCGGGCGTCCCGGCGCAGGCCAGCTGGACGTCGATGCGCAGGGCGAGGGTGGCCTGGCCCAGGTCGTCGTGGATGTCGCGCGCGATGCGCTTGCGTTCGTCCTCCCGGGCCTGCTCGGCGCGCCGGATCAGGGAGCGGAACTGCTGGCGCATGCGCTCGATGATGGCCTGGCCGTGCACGCTGTCGGTGATGTCCTGGAGCACCAGTTGCACCGAGGATGCGTCGAGCGCCGCCGCCTGCAGCTGCAGCCAGCGGTGGTTGACATACAGGCGGGTGCTGGCCCCGCGCGGCGCGTCTTGGGCGGCGGCGCACAACTGGGTCAGGCGCTCCAGGATGGCGTCCTCCGTGGCGCTGGGCGCGAGCCGTTCGGCCACGAAGCGCAGGGTGCGTCCGGTCGGTTCGGCGCGCAGGAGTTTGCGGGCGGAGGAGTTGCCGTAGAGCACGCGCGCGCCGTCGGCGATCACGAGGACGGCGTCGGCCAGCACATCGACCGTCGCAAGCGGCCGCGTTTCCGCGACGATAGGTTGAGCAAGTACGACCACCCGGCACCCCCTTTTTTTGCCTGTTGTAAATTTTACATCAGTGTGCAGGGCCCATCTTACACAGGCGTGACCGGTTTGGGGGAATGACTTTGGTCAAGTTTGTTGATCGTCGTCCAAACAATTGACGCTTTTCGGCTGGATCAAAGCACGAGGCCGCTACTGTGTTCTCCGATGCGCGCCGCACGGCGCGCCCTAACCGGGGAAGGCTTCCAATGAATGTCACGATATTTGGCGCAGGTTATGTGGGGCTGGTGACGGCCGCCTGCCTGGCTGAGCTGGGCAATACGGTGGTGTGCTTCGATCCCGACCGGGCTCGTGTTGCACTCTTGCAACAAGGCGAGGTCCCGATCCACGAACGGGGCTTGCCGGCCCTGGTGCGCGAGAACCTGGCCAATGGCCGGCTCGCCTTCACGTCCGAGGCGCGCCCGGCCGTGCTGCATGGCGACTTCATCTTCATCGCGGTGGGCACGCCGCCGGCCGAGGACGGGTCGGCCGACCTGCAGCACGTGCTGGACGCGGCGCGCACCATCGGCGTGCACATGGACCGTTTCAAGGTCGTCGTCGACAAGTCGACGGTGCCGGTCGGCACGGCCGAGCGCGTGCGGGCGGCGGTGGAGGAGGAGCTGCTCCTGCGCGGCGCGCGCCTGAGCTTTTCGGTGGTGTCCAACCCAGAGTTCCTGAAGGAAGGCGCGGCCGTGGACGACTTCATGCGCCCGGACCGCATCGTGCTCGGGGTGGAGGCGAGCGAACAGGGCGAGCGCGCGGCCGACCTGCTGCGTCTCCTGTACGCGCCGTTCAACCGTCACCACGGCCGCACCTACTGGATGGACACGCGCTCGGCCGAGTTCACCAAATACGCCGCCAACGCCATGCTGGCCACCCGCATTTCCTTCATGAACGAGCTGGCCAACCTGGCCGACGACGTCGGCGTGGACATCGAAGCGGTGCGCCAGGGCGTGGGCGCGGATTCGCGCATCGGCCACAGCTTCCTGTATGCGGGCTGCGGCTACGGCGGCTCGTGCTTCCCGAAGGACATCAGCGCGCTCCTGAGCACGGCCGACGAGGCGGGCCGCACCCTGCGCATCCTGCAGGCGGTCGAGCAGGTCAACCACCACCAGAAGCGCATCCTGGGGCAAAAGCTGCTGCGCCGCTTCGGCCCCGACCTGCGCGGGCGCCACTTCGCCCTGTGGGGCCTGGCCTTCAAGCCCAACACGGACGACATGCGCGAAGCGACCTCGGTGGTGCTGCTCGAGCAGCTGCTGGCGGCCGGGGCCAGCGTGGCGGCCTACGACCCGGTGGCGCAGGAGACGGCGCGCATGGCGCTGGCCGCCGACGTGCGCTTCAGCTCCGACATGCTGGGGCGGCTGTCCTTCGCGGCCACCCCGCTGGCCGCGGCCGAGGGCGCGGACGCCCTCCTGATCGCCACGGAATGGAAGGAATTCCGCAGCCCCGACTTCGCGCGCCTGAAGGAAGCGCTGAACGCGCCGGTGATCTTCGACGGCCGCAACCTGTACGAACCGGAGATGATGGCCGAGCTGGGCATCGAGTACGACGGGATCGGGCGCAGGGTGCGGGCGGCCGAGCCGGACCTGGTCTTCTTCTGGCAGGCGGACCGGCCGGTCCTGCACGCGGGCGACGCGGCCGGCCACGCCTGAGATGGCGGCGCGCTTCACCTGCTCCATCGACGACGGCCATCCGGCCGACCTGCGCTGCGCGGAACTGCTGGCGCGGCTCGGCCTGAAGGCCACCTTCTACGTCCCGGTGCGCAACCGGGAAGGCCCGCCGGTGCTGGGCCGCGCGGAGCTGCGCGAGCTCGGCCGAGCGTTCGAGATCGGCGCCCATACGCTCGATCACTGCTTCCTGCCGGCCCTGCCGGCGGCCCAGGCGGCGCATCAGGTCGTCGCCGGCAAGGATGCGCTCGAACAGCGCCTGGGGCGGGCGGTGGAAGGCTTCTGCTATCCCGGCGGCAAGCACGGCGCGCGCGAGGTCGCCCTGGTGCGCGCGGCCGGCTTCGCCTATGCGCGCACGGTGCGCAATCTCTGCCTGGATGCGGGCGCCGACCGCTACCGGATCCCGACCACCCTGCAGTTCTATCCGCACCGGCAGAGCGTGATGCTGCGCAATTACCTGTCCCAGCCCGGCCGCGCGGCGCGCTGGCCGGTCTTGCGCGCGGCGCTGGCCGGGCGCGACCTGCGCGCGCGCCTGTTTGCTTTGCTCGACCTGGCCGACGCCAGCGGCGGCCTGTTCCACATCTGGTGGCATTCCCTTGATATTGAACGTCTCGGCCTGTGGCCACTCCTCGACGATTTTTTGCGCGCGGTGGCCGATCGGACAGCGCCGGAATTACGCCTGAACAATGCCGAAGCGGCCGCGGCCATAGCTCCTTCCCTCTGAGCCTGCTTGCGCTCATCTTCCTGTAAATTTATCTCATCTTGACGCGATCAAGCGTCTAACTTCGCGCATCTATCGTATTTCCGCGAGGAAAACTTTTTGGCTCTGACGCCATGGAAATTCCACAATGCGAAATTTTTCTTGCGCCGGGAAAAGGAACACTCCTAGGATGTGCCCACAAGAAAAACCTGAGAGAGCAACGCGATTTGATCAATTTGCACAGGAAGGCATTCGTGAATATTTCCAATTTCGACACCCGCTGGGCACAGGTTTGCTCGGCCGCGGGCCTCGCCCTCACGCTGACGGCGTGCGGCGGCGGCTCCGACCCCGCCACCTCGGCGCGCACCGGCATGGTCAGCAGCAGCGCGCTGACCACGTCCACCACGACCACCTCGACCAGCAGCACAGTCGCGGCACGTTCCTGCAGTTACACGGATGTCAGCGCCGCGGTGCAGTCCGCCGTGAGCGGCCAGACCGTGACCATCCCCGCCGGCGATTGCAGCTGGGGCGCCAACCAGCTGGCCGTCCCCGGCGGCGTCTACCTGCAGGGCGCAGGCGCGGACTCGACCATCATCCGCCGCTCCGCCAACGTCACCCGCGGCACCTATCTGATCGCCTACAGCTGCGGCAACGGCAAGGTGGCGGACGTCTCCAAGATCGGCCTGGTCGGCATGGCCAACGGCACCATCCAGGACGCCGGCCTCGGCCTG
>DASRUW010000007.1:0-32726 GCA_035655255.1 Telluria sp.
AGCTTCGACCTAGGCGGCCTGCTCCAGCAGTACATGGGCGGCCCGCAGAACACGAATCCCCAGCAGGCGGAAGACGATTTCGAACGCATCGCGGACACCGCGCCCACGCCCACGGTGGCGTCCGGCATCACGGAAGCCCTGCGCTCCGACCAGACCCCGCCCTTCCCCGACATGGTGTCCCACCTGTTCAACAGCGGCAACCCGCACCAGCGCGCCGGCATGCTCAACCAGCTGCTGGGCGCGGCCGGGCCGGGCGTGCTGGCCTCGCTGGCCGGCGGCGTTCTCGGCAACATCATGCGCGGCCACCAGAATGCGCAGCAGCCGCCGCAGATCACGCCCGAACAGGCCCAGAAGGTGCCGCCGCACGAAGTCCAGCAGGTGGCGCAGCAGGCCGAGCAGCAAAACCCTGGCGTCATCGACCAGATGGGCCAGTTCTACGCCCAGCACCCGACCCTGGTGAAGTCCCTGGGCGGCGCGGCGCTGGCCATCGCACTCGGCCACATGGCGCAAGGCATGCGCCGTCAATAACCAAGGGAGAACCCCATGAGCATACTCAGCAAGATCTTCCACGCGATCTTCCCGGGCGCGCGCCAGGGCGCCGACGAACAGCCGGCGCAGGCCGCAACCCCGCAATCGGTGCAGACCGCCCAGCCGGGCGGCATGCAGTCCACGGCGCGGCAGACGGCTGCGTCCGGACAGGCGATCGCGCCCCCGCCGCCGGCCGCCGCACCGATGGAACAGGTGGACGTGGAAGCCATCCTCGACCGCAAGGCCAAGTCCTTCGGCCAGCCGCTCAACTGGCGCAGCTCGATCGTCGACCTGCTCAAGCTGCTTGAACTGGACAGCAGCATGCAGGCGCGCATCGGCCTGGCCCACGAGCTGGACTACAAGGGCGACACCAACGACAGCGCCGCGATGAACGTCTGGCTGCACCGCCAGGTGATGAACCGCCTGGCGGCCAACGGCGGCAAGGTGCCGGCCGACCTGCGCGACTGATCAGGCCTGCGCCGGGTGGGCGGGGGTGCCGCACGCGCAGCAGTAGCGGGCGAAGGCGCCCTTGCGCGTGTTGCAGTTGCCGCAGTGGTCGAACAGCCCGATGCCGCAGTGCGGGCAGAAGTCCAGGCCAGGCTCCTTGAGGTCCACGTGCCGCTCGCAGCCGGGACAGACCGACTTGGCCAGCCGCGCCAGGGCGACGTCGTAGGACAGCGTCTCGCGGCGCGTCTCTTCCGGCATCGCCTCGGCGGCCTTCTGGCGGGCGAGGTAGCGCTGCAGTCCGAGGATGGCATAGCGCCCGACCAGCACGGTGATGATGATGCCGACCGTGTAGCGCACGTAGCCGCCGTAGCTGGGCAGGTAAGGCACCAGCTCGACGAAGAAGGCGAAGCCGGCAAAGAAGATGAAGCCCCACACGAAAGGCCAGTAGATGCTCTGGCGCTTCCTGGCGAACAGCCAGCCGGCCGCCACCAGCAGGGGCAGCGTGAGCGCGAGACGGTATAGGAACACGCGCAGTTCGGCGCTGCGTGCGGCGCGCCAGACCTTTTCCTCGGCCGGCTCGCGCAGCACGGCCAGCTTCTGGTGGGCGCGCGCACCCGCCTGTTCGGCGTCGAGGTGGGCTTGCTCCTGCGCTTCCACTGCCGCCTGGGCCTTGCGGTCGGCCGCCTTCAGGTCGTCCAGAGCGCGCGTCTTGGCGATCAGCTCCGGATCCTGCTCGGGGCGGGCCGTGACCTGGCGCGTCTGCAGCCAGTTCTCGAAGGTCTCGCGCGCGGAACGGTAGTTATTGGCGGCGACATTGGCGGCAAGGCGCGCCTGTTCGAGCGCATCGTTGGCCTTGGCCAGCCGCTTGTCGCTGGCGTCGATCTCGGCCTGCACGGCGGCCAGCTGCGCCGGGTCGATGAACTGCTCGGTGGTGAGCGGCGGTTCGGCCAGGCTCAGGTTCTCGACCACCTTCCCGCCCAGCCCGATCAGGAAGGCGGCAAAGGCCAGCGCCACCAGCCACAACGCGCGCTGGAACCAGACTTCGGACAGACGGCGATTCTTCGACATGCGGGGTCTCCCACGAGTTGACGACGGCGTAGTGTCGCACAGGCCCCTGCCATCCTGACAAGCGCATACCGAAGTAGCGCTTGCGGCTACTCAAAGTAGGCCAGGCCGAGCGCGCGCCGCACTTCGGCCATGGTGCGCGCCGCCTCCTCGCGGGCGCGCCCGGTGCCGCGGCGCAGGACGTCCAGCACGTAGCCCTTGTCCCGGGCGTACTGCGCGCGGCGGGTGCGGATCGGTTCCAGCAGTTCCTGCAGCACGCCTTCCAGGCGCTTCTTGACGACGCTGTCGCCCAGGCCGCCGCGCGTGTAGTGGTCCTTCAGCGCGGCCAGGCCTTCCCTGTCCGGATCGAAGGCGTCGAGGTAGATGAAGGCGACGTTCCCTTCCAGGTGGCCGGGATCCTGCACGCGCAGGTGCAGCGGATCGGTATAAATCATTTTGACGGCGGCCCGCACCTCGTCGGCGCTGGCGCCCAGGTTGATGGTGTTCCCGAGCGACTTGCTCATCTTGGCCTTGCCGTCCGTGCCGGGCAGGCGGCCGATCTCCGGCACCAGCGCGCGCGCCTCGACCAGGATGTCGCGCCCGGCGATGCGGTTGAAGCGGCGCACGATCTCGTTGGTCTGCTCGATCATCGGCACCTGGTCCTCGCCGACCGGCACCACGGCCGCCTTGAAGGCCGTGATGTCGGCGGCCTGGCTGGCCGGATAGCACAGGAAGCCGGCCGGGATGTCGCGCTCGAAGCCGCGGTGACGGATTTCCTCCTTCACGGTCGGATTGCGCTCCAGGCGCGCCACGGTGACGAGGTTCAGGTAGTAGAAGGCCAGTTCCGCCAGCTCCGGCACCTGCGACTGGACGAAGATGGTGCTCACGTCGGGATCGATGCCGACCGCGAGATAGTCGAGCGCCACCTCCACCACGTTGCGGTGGACCTTGGACAGGTCGTCCATGTTGTCGGTCAGCGCCTGGGCGTCGGCCAGCATCACGAACTGGCGGTAGTCGTGTTGATAGGCGACGCGGCTGCGCAGGCTGCCGACGAAGTGGCCGAGGTGGAGCGGGCCGGTGGGACGGTCGCCCGTGAGGATAATCTGCTGCATGAAGGCTCCAGGTGGTCGCCCTGCCCGGCAGCATGCAAACAAAAACGCCGCCTGGTCGAGGCGGCGTTAGGTGATCGAATGACGAACAGCGGCCGCGCTCAGCGAGTGCGGCGCCACCAGGTCAGACGATCGGTCGAAATCGGGTTCATGCCGAGATGGTCGCAGATCGGCGGCCCCGCTGTCAATGCCTGAGCGACTTCACGTATTCCTGCACCTCGTACTCGGAGAACCAGGCGATGTCTTTCGGGATCTCCTCCGACACCGTGCGTCGCGTCCGTTCATCGATGTTTGCGCGCAGCAGGCCAAGGAACTTGGGCGGGGCAATCACGCACAGCTTGTCGTAACGCTGCTCGCTGCGCGCCTGTTCCAGATACGCCCCGACGCGCTTGCTGAACATCTGCACCTCGTGCTCGATGGTCTGCACGTGGGGCTCGGCGGTGTGGCCCTGCGAGCGTTCGCCCTTGCCCAAGTAGCGGCCCTTGGCGTCGGTCGCGATATCGTGCTCGTCCTCGCGCCCGGCCGGGTTGACGAGGTCTTCCAGTTCGCGCAGGCTGCCGTCCTTGATCTCTTCGAAAATGCGCGCGCGGCTGGCGTCCGCGGCGAGAATCCAGGTCGTATTCATGAGCGTCCCTCCTGTCTGGTGGATATCCCATACAGGTGGCGGCGGCGCGTGCCGTTTCAAGCGTCGCGCAAGGCGATCTTCGCCGCGCGGCAGCCCCACCACGCGGCCTCCTCGAACACGGAGAAGCCCGACAGGTCGGCGTGGGCGAACAGGATCCTGCCGTCGTGCTCGCGCAGCGCGCGCGTGCCCGCGTTGCCGAGAAAACCCTGCAGGGGCGCGGCCATGGCATGGCCGCGCACGGTGATGTCGACCCGCTCGACGCAGGGGGCGAAGCGCCAGCCGTAGGCCGTCTTGAGGTCGCAGGACGCCAGCTCGAGCAACTCGTCGGCCGTCGCCCCCATCAGCCACTTGCGGGCGTTGTCCGGCGTGCGGTCGGACAGCGCCACGTAGCTCGTGAAGACCGTCTTCTCGGGCGGCGCGACGCGGATGTCCTGATGGGTGGACACCACCCAGCCCAGGCCCGGCTCCTGGTAGACCACGTTGTCCCAGCACAGCGGCATGTGCGGCCGCTCGCGCGGGAACTGCTTCATGAGGAAGTTGGACACCATCCACGGCGCGTAGGACGGCATGTGGGCGCGCGGATCGAAACCATACTCGCGCATCTCGGGCACCACGCGCGCGGCGACGAACATGGGCATGGCGCAGATGGCGCGGCGGGCGCGGACCAGGAAGGTGCGCGGCCTGCCGTTCTCCAGCACGAAGCACAGCGCCTCGACGCCCTGCCCCGCCGTGCGCAGGTTGACGGCGGTGCCGGGGCGGCGCGGCAAGGCGGCGCGTTCGGCCATCATGCGCGCCAGCGGCTGCAGGCCGCCCGGCCAGGTGAGCCAGGCGCCGTTGCCCGCATTGGCGGCCTGGCCCCAGCGGCTGCAGTAGTAATGCAGGCCGGCCCAGGCGGACACCTTGTCGTAGCGCGTGCCGTAGTCGTCGCGGCAGCAGTAGTTCAGGTACCAATGCAGGGTCGGCGCCGTGTAGCCGTTCCGGTCCAGCCAGTCCTTGAGCGTGATGCGGTCCAGCGCCCTCCACTCCGGGTCCTGCGAGGATTCGACGGTGGGGAACACGAAGATGCGCTTGCCGTCCGAGCCGCGCAACTTGCGCAGCCGTTCGACTTCGGCGAAGAAGCGCTTGTGCTGCGCCAGCTCGGCCGGGTTCACGCCTTCGGTGGGAATGAAGCTGTCCTGCCAGGCGCCGTTGAACAGCAGCCGTTCTTCCGGCGCGTGGAGGATGAAGCGTTCGTCGTAATAAGGCTTCTCGGCGTAGGGATCGCGCTCGATGATGCCCAGGTCGGCCAGGATGGCGCGCACGTGGACCGACTCCGGCGACGGCAGAGGCAGGTAGTGCGCGCCGGTCGGAAATTCCAGGTCGCCGAAGCGGCCGCCGGCGGCGTTGCCGTAGGGCTGGGGACCGTCGATGATCAGGGCGTCGCGGTAGCCTTCGTGCGCCAGCTGCCAGGCCGCGGACAGGCCGCCGATGCCGGAGCCAAGTATCAGCACGCCGGTCTCCACCACCTCCGTCGGCGGCGGCAGGGCCTTCCGGTCGCGCAGGTAGTGGCCCTCCGCGCGGCCGGTGTAATCGACGCGCGTCTCGATCGCCTGCCAGCCGCGAAACACGGCGGCCCCGCCCAGCGCCGCGGCGCCCGACACGCCCGCGGTGATCAGGAAGGAGCGGCGATCCATCAACGGATCACCTCGCGCCAGTCCTTCTCGAATTCGTTCACCAGCGATTGGGTGTTGAGGCGGTTGGGCGCCATGCGCAGGGCCTGCATGTCGGGCGGGAAGATGAACATCTCGCGCGTCGTGTCGGCGTTCAGGAAGCGCATCGGCAGGCGGTAGCTGCGCGGCGGCGCAAAATCGGCCTGCGGCGACGCCAGCACGAAGCCCCATTCGCCGAACGAAGGCACGTAGGCGTGGTAGGGCCAGGTCTTCATCCCCACCTCCTTCAGGGTCGCATCGACCGTCCAATAGGCGTGCGGGGCGAAGAACGGCGAGGTCGACTGCACCACCACCAGGCCGTTGGCGGAGACGTGCTTCTTCACCAGTCCGTAGAACGGCACGGAATAGAGCTTGCCGAGCGCGAAGCTGGAGGGGTCCGGAAAGTCGATGATCGCGGCGTCGAACATGCCCTCGCTCTTTTGCAGCCAGATCGCGGCGTCCGCGTTGATCACGGTGACGCGCTTGTCCGAGAACGAATGGTGGTTCAGCGCCGCCAGCTCCGCGCGCTGGGTGAAGGCGCCGGTCATGGCCGGGTCCAGGTCCACCAGCGTGACGTGTTCAATGTTCGGGTAGCGCAGGACTTCGCGCAGGGCCAGACCGTCACCGCCGCCCAGGATCAACACGCTCTTCGCCCACGGCAGCGATTCGAGCGCGGGGTGCACCAGAGCCTCGTGGTAGCGGTATTCGTCGCGCGAGGAGAACTGCAGGTTACCGTTGATGTACAGGCGCAGGTCGTCCTTCCAGCGGGTGATCACGAGGCGCTGGTACGGCGTCGTCGTGGAGAACACGATGTCGTCGCCGAACAGGCCGTGCTCGCCCCACTGCACCATGCGGTCGGAAGCGGCGAAGCCCCCCACCAGCACCAGCAGCACGGCCGACGCGCGCAGCGCCCGCCCGGCCACGTTGGCCAGTTCCGCGCGGAAGGCCGACATGGTCCAGAAGGCCACGCCGACATTGAGCATGCCGAACAGGAAGCCGGTCCGCACCAGCCCGAGGTAAGGCGCCAGCACCAGCGGGAACAGGACCGACACGGCCAGCGCACCGAGGTAGTCGAAGGTGAGCACGCGGCTCACCAGCTCGTTGAAAGCGGTTTGGCGCGCGTTCAGCGCCCGCATCACGAGCGGCACTTCCATGCCGACCAGGGCGCCGACCAGGAACACCAGCACGTACAACAGCGCGCGGAACGGCGTGGTCGACCACGAAAACGTCAGGAACAGGAGCGCCGCCGAGAGGCCGCCGATCAGGCCGACCGCGAGCTCGATGTCGACGAAGCGCGCGAGCACGTCCTCGTCGTCCACGTACTTGGAAATATGGGCCCCGACGCCCATGGCGAACAGGTAGCAGCCGATGATGGTGGAGAACTGGAGGATCGAGTCCCCCAGCAAGTAACTGGACAGAGCGCCGGCGATCAATTCATAGGCCAGGCCGCAGGAGGCGACGACGAAGACCGAAAGGATCAGAATTCTTTTTGTCATGGGGGTGCTTTTGTTCTAAGATCGTCGTTATTGTCGTACTGTCCAAGTTGCCCAGGAGGTCTCGCGTGCCCGCCATCCTAAACTATCTGCTGCACCTGTCGTTAGCTGCGGTCCTGGTTTTGATCTTCTTCGTCGTCTACACGCGCACCACGCCGTTCGACGAAGTGCTGCTGATCCGCCAGGGGAACAAGGCCGCCGCCCTGTCCCTGTCCGGGGCCCTGATCGGCTTTGCGCTGACCATCTCCTCGGCGCTCGTACATACGGCGGACTACCAGGCTTTCGCCGCCTGGGCCGCCGGCGGCCTGGTGGTGCAGCTCGCGGTCTACGCCGTCGCCACCCGCCTGCTGCGCATGGCCAAGGACCAGATCGAGGCGGACAACACCGCCTTCGGCTGCCTGCTGGGCGCCATTTCCCTGTCGATCGGCGCGATCAACGCCGGCTGCATCTCCTGACCCGTTTTCGGAGGAATCCATCATGTCGTTTGGCTCGTTTATCAAGAAGCAGTTCATCGACGTCCTGCAGTGGAACGAAGATACGGAAGGCGTGCTCGCCTGGCGCTATCCGATGCAGGACTTCGAAATCCAGAACGGCGCCATCCTCAACGTGCGCGAGTCGCAGGTGGCGGTGTTCGTCAACGAAGGCACGGTGGCCGACGTGTTCGGCCCCGGCACGCACAAGCTCACCACCCAGACCCTGCCCCTGCTGACCAACCTGAAGAACTGGGACAAGCTGTTCGCCTCCCCGTTCAAGTCGGACGTGTACTTCTTCAGCACCCGCGTGCAGACCGGCCGCAAGTGGGGCACGCCGCAGCCGATCACGATCCGCGACAAGGACTTCGACATGATCCGCGTGCGCGCCTTCGGCATGTACTCGTACCGGATCGCGGATGCGCGCGCCTTCTTCACCGAGATCAGCGGCACGCGCGAGATCTACACCCGCGACAACGTCGAAGACCAGCTGCGCGGCATCCTGATGGCGACCATGGCCACCTCGCTCGGCGCGTCCAAGCTGCCGTTCCTGGACATGGCGGCCAACCAGGCGCTGACGGCGCAGCAGGTCAAGGGCGACCTGGCCGCCGCCTTCGCCCGCTACGGCATCGGCCTGGACGAATTCAACGTGCAGTCGGTGAGCCTGCCGGAGGAACTGCAGGCCGCGCTGGACGAGCGCATCGCCGCCGGCATGAAGGGCGGCCTGGCGGCCGACAAGATGGCCGGCTTCACCCAGTACCAGGTGGCCAGCGCCATTCCGCTGGCGGCCCAGAACGAGGGCGGTCTGGCCGGCGCCGGCGCCGGCATCGGCGCCGGCCTGTCGATCGGCCAGGCCATGGCGCAGAGCATGGCCGGCGCTTTCCAGGCGCCGCACCAGAGCGCGCCGGCCGCACCGGCGGCGGTGCCGGCCGCGGCCGCCGCGCCGGCCGAGGAACCGCTCGAAGCGCGCCTCGAAAAACTCAAGGCACTGCTGGACAAAGGCCTGATTTCGCAGGGCGACTACGACAGCACCAAGGCGGAACTGCTCAAGAAACTGATCGGCTGATCCGCGCCCGATGCAAACCGTCTCCTGTCCCAGCTGCGGCGCACCGGTCGAATTCCGCTCGCACGCCTCCGTCATGGCGGTGTGCGGGTACTGCAACACGACCGTGCTCAAGGAGGCGGACGCCGTCAAGGACATCGGCAAGATGTCGGCGGTGCTGGAGGACTATTCGCCGATCCAGATCGGCACCTCCGGCGTGGCGGGCGGCCGCGGGTTCAATGTCGCCGGCCGTATCCAGCTGCGCTACGACGCGGGCATGTGGAACGAGTGGTTCCTCGTGTTCGACGACGGCGCCACCGGCTGGCTGGGAGACTCGTCGGGCCTGTATACGCTGACCATGGAGCGCCCGGCCGGCGGCGTCCTGCCCGCCTTCGACGCGATCGCGCCGGGCCGCCTGTACCAGATCGATGGCGCCACCTTCACCGCGTCGGAAAAACGCACCGCCCGCTGCACCGGCGGCCAGGGCGAGCTGCCCTTCCGCGTCGGCGAGGGCTGGGAAGCGCGCGTGGCGGACTTCCGCAGCGGCGCGCAGTTCGTCACCCTCGACTACTCCGACGGCGACGCGCCGGTCGTCTACAACGGCACCGCCGTCACGCTGGAAGAACTCAAATGCCAGCTGCTGCGCGACGACGAGGCGATCAAGTCCAGCGCGGGCCGCTACCGGGGCAAGCTGGACGCCCTCGACTGCCCCAGCTGCGGCACCCAGATCAAATACCTGCCCGGCGTGACCACCAGCCTGGTGTGCCCCGCCTGCGCGACCCAGCTCGACGCGGCCGGACCGAAGGCGCAGGTCGTCGCGGCCGGCGAAAAGCTCGAAGCCGTGCGCACCACGCTGATGCTGGGCGCGGAAGGCAAGATCAACGGCCAGGACTACCGCGTGATCGGCGCCATGGTGCGCGCCGACGACGAAGGCAGCGAATGGACCGAGTACCTGCTGTACAACACGCGCAATGCCTTTTTCTGGCTGGTGGAGACGGACGACGGCTGGTGGCGCGCCAACGTCATGCACGAGTGGCCCGCGTGGAACGGCATCGGGACGCGCACGGTCAGCCTGAAGAACGCCAGCTTCGACAAGCTGTACGACTATCCCGCCACCGTCAAATGGGCGGCCGGCGCGTTCAACTGGCGCGTCTCCATCGGCGATCTGGTGCAGGTGTCCGAGTACGAACACGCCCCCACACGCCTGGCCGCGGAGCTGACCCAGAACGAATTGACCTGGTCGTCCTCGACCAGGGTCGCCTTCGACCAGGTCAAAGCCTGGTTCGGCATCGGCGTGCGCCCGGAAGCACGCCGCTCGGGCTCGGCGCCCGTGCGCACCGACACCATCGTCAAGGGCTTCCTGTGGGCGATCCTGGCCTTGAACTTCATACCGGTGCTGTTTAACTTCGGCGGCTCGATCATCTACCCGATCCTGGGCGCGCTGGCCATCTACCTGCCCTCGCAGTTCATGGACATCGGCGGCAAGGGGGACGAATGAATCCGCGCTTTTTCCTGTATGCGGTGATCGTCACCATCGTCACCACCTTTGCCAGCTGGGGCGCGATGTTCAAGTCCACCGCCAACACCGGCAGCGGCAGCAGCTGGAGCTCGTACCGCGGCGGGGGCGGCTCGTACGGCGGCGGCTACGGCGGCGGGGGCGGACACAAATGAGTTCGCAGCACCGCCCCGCCGGGAAGCACCTGCTGGCCGACCTGCACGGCGTCGCCGCGCCGCTGCTGCAGGACGCGGAGCGGATGGAGGCCCTGCTGCGCGAGGCCGCGCAGGCGGCCGGCGCCATCGTCCTGCATTCGCACTTCCATTCCTTCGGACCAGGCCAGGGCGTGACCGGCGTGGTGCTGCTGGCCGAATCGCACATCTCGATCCATACCTGGCCGGAGCACGGCTTCGCCGCCGCCGACATCTTCATGTGCGGCGACGCGGACCCGGACCGCGCGCTGCGCGTCATCCGTGCCGCGCTGCAGCCACGCGAGCGCGACGTCCGCCTGCTGGAGCGCAGCGCCCGATATAATCTGCGCTCCGCGTAACGTAGCCTGACCATGACTGATCAAACGACTGGCCTGAAAAAGGCACTGGGACATATTCGCGTACTCGACCTCTCGCGCGTGCTGGCGGGCCCGTGGTGCTCGCAGAACCTCGCCGACCTGGGCGCCGACGTGATCAAGATCGAGCGCCCCGGCGCGGGCGACGATACGCGCGCCTGGGGTCCGCCGTACGCCAAGGACGCCGCCGGCCACGACACCACCGAGGCGGCCTACTACCTGTCCGCCAACCGCGGCAAGCGCTCCGTCACGGTCGATATCGCGCATCCCGACGGGCAAGCGCTGATCCGCGAGCTGGCGCGCCACTGCGACGTGGTGCTGGAAAACTTCAAGGTCGGGCAACTGAAAAAATACGGGCTCGATTACGCCTCGCTCAAGGCCATCAAGCCGGACCTGGTGTACTGCTCCGTCACCGGCTTCGGCCAGGATGGGCCGTACGCCCACCGCGCCGGCTACGACTTCCTGATCCAGGGCATGGGCGGCATGATGTCCATCACCGGCGAGCGCGACGATCTGCCGGGCGGCGGGCCGCAGAAAGTCGGCGTCGCCCTCACCGACCTCATGACCGGCATGTACGCCACCATCGCCATCCTCGCCGCGCTCACGCACCGCGACCGCAGCGGCGAAGGCCAGTACATCGACATGGCCCTGCTCGACACGCAAGTTGCCATGCTGGCCAACGTGGGCAGCAACTACCTCACCAGCGGCAAGCCGCCCAAGCGATGGGGCAACGCGCACGCGAACATCGTGCCCTACCAGACCTTCGCCTGCGCGGACGGCTACATCATCGTCGCCACCGGCAACGATGGCCAGTACCAGAAATTCGTCGAGGTGGGCGGCCGGCCGGAACTGGCCACCGATCCGCGCTTCGCCACCAACCCGCAGCGCGTGCA
Organism: Telluria sp.; assembly: GCA_035655255.1. Lineage (GTDB taxonomy): Bacteria > Pseudomonadota > Gammaproteobacteria > Burkholderiales > Burkholderiaceae_D > Telluria. The sequence continues at coordinate 11,400 of DASRUW010000007.1, forward strand.
GAACCGCGACGTGCTGGTGCCGATCCTGGCCGAGATGGTCAAGTCGAAATCGAAGGCCGACTGGATCGCCCAGCTCGAAGCCGTGGGCGTTCCCTGCGGGCCGATCAACAACCTGGACGAAGTGTTCGACAACCCGCAGGTGCAGGCGCGCCGCATGGCGATCGAGATGCCGCACCCGGCGGCGGGCACCGTGAAGTTGGTACGCAGCCCGATGCGCCTATCCGAGACCCCTGCCGACGCCCAACGCCCGCCGCCCCTGCTCGGCCAACACACCGACGAAGTCCTGCAGGAAGTGCTGGGACAGAGCGGCGCCGACATTGCCAAGCTGCGCGAGCGCGGCGTCATCTAAAAAAAAGCGGCGCCGCAGCGGCGCCGCAACACCTGCCTCCGAGGGAATCAACTGCGCCGTGGAACGGCGTTGCAGTCTGCATCGACATTGACGTCGACGGCGTAGGCGTTATCTGCGCCATTGACCTCCAACCGCAAGGTACTTGGACCGGGGCGCAGGTAGGCCTGGGTAATCACGGTGCGCCGGCCGCCCGGCTCGATGGAACCGAGCTGCTGCTCGGAGACCAGACTGGCCCCGGCGAAAATGCGGTCCGTGAACGCGCCCGACGCCGCCGCGCCGCGGTTTTCGACGCGATACATGATGTTGAACGCGCACTTGCCGGCCGACGCGAGCGCCACTTCCGCGGTGCGCAGGGTGACGTTGCCATTCCACTGCGCCTGGCGGCTGCCGATGCCGCCGACCGAGCCGCCGATGGCCAGCCCTTGCGGAACGGCGAGATCGGCCTGGCGCGGATCCTTCGAGCGGCACGCGCCGGTGACGGCAACCTTGACCGACATGTCGTTGTTCGCCTCATTCGATTCGGCGATCGCGCGGCCCGCGTCGAGCTGCACTTCGAGTTCGTTCATGCCGGGCACCAGGGCGACCTGCGTGCGCACGGGGTGCGGCTGCCCCGCCAGCAAGACCGGGGAAGAATTCACGGCGGCGATGACGCCGTTCACCAACACATGGTTCTTGAATGCGCCTTCCGCGCTGTCGGCCGTGTCACTGACGTCGTAGGTCAGGTCGAAGGTGCATTTGCCGTCGGCGACGCTGTCGGCCAGCGTGTCGTTCACCCGCACGCTGCCGCCCCACGGCACCGACACCGCGCGCGCGCCCGTGCCGAGCCGCAGCAGCTTGCCCGCCGCGATATCCGGCCCCTTGGCAGAGGCGGACTGCGATCCGGCGGCGACAACGGCGATGGCGGCGGCAATGACCAAAGTAAGCGGGGTGCGCATAGGTGACTCCTGATGAAGACACCCATGCATTTGCAAGCCACGTGCCAGCCTGATTTTCCCTGCGACGCGACAGTTTTTGTCAGTCCGCCATTAGCACGGCGCTAACAGTTCATACAATTTTCGTCACTTCAGTTGCCGCACAGTGGCAGTTGCAGCGCTTGCAAGATCTGCCCGTCACCGGACTGCACGAAGGCGGCGACGGCCAGCTTGGCGCGGTCGGCGCCCGCAGGCAGCAGGAAGCTGCGCTTGATGACGGCGTCGCCGTCGGCGGGAAGCGCGACCGGCACCAGCCAGTCGCGCACCACGAAGTCGTGATGCAGCAGGCGCCCGCGGTTCTCCCCTGCCCCAACCTGTACCGACAGGTCGTTCTGCACCAGCGCCAGGTGCAAGGTGCCGCCGCCGGGCGCCCGCACGCGCGCTTCCACGGGAAGACCGGCCGCGCGCGGCGCATCGAGCAGGAGGGTGATGCCGGCGCGGGCGGGTTGCGCGCGCAGGCGTGCCAGGGCCTGCGGCACGGCGCCATCCCAGCGTCCCGGTCCGCCGCGCAGTTCGCGCCCGCCGGTGAACAATTCCGGCGTGTAGATGGTGCGCGATCCCGCCAGGTCGGCCAGGGCGCGCTGGCGCTCGCTGATCTCGGCGCGCGCGAACGGGTCCTTCCAGCCCAGGTAGTTCCAGTAATCGACGTGCATCGACAGGACGACCGCGTCGCTGCCGCGCAGAGTGGACAGGTAGCGGTCGGCGGGCGGGCAGCTGTCGCAGCCTTCGGACGTGTACAGCTCGACCAGCGGAACGGTGTGGGCGGGGCTCTTGCGCATGCAGGCCGGAGCGGCCTGCGCGGCCGCCGCCAGCACGGCCAGCAGCAGGGTGATGAACGGTTTCATGGGACGGACCTCCTTCCGCGTTTGGTCGGCGCGGAAGACCGGCCGCTTACACTTCGCCGGGCGGGTCGAAGCGGTAACCGACGCCGTACACGGACTGCAGGCATTCCGGCTGCGGCATCTTGCGGCGGATGTTCTTGATGTGCGAGTCGACCGTGCGGTCGTTGATGTCGCGCTGGTCCTCGTGCGCGAAGTCGAGCAGCTGCTGGCGCGAGAACACGCGGTCGGGATGTTCGATCAACTCGGCCAGGAGGCGGAACTCGACCGGCGTGAGGCCGACCGCGGCGCCGTTGTACAGGATGCGCATGGTGTCGCGGTCGACCGTGAAGGATGGCTGGGACGACTTGGCCAGCGCCCCGCTGGACCGGCGCAGGTGCGCCTTCACGCGGGCGACCACCTCGCGCGGCGAGAACGGCTTGCACACGTAGTCGTCGGCGCCGGTCTCCAGCCCGAGCAGGCGGTCGATTTCGTCGACGCGGGCCGTAATCATGATGATGGGGACGTCCGAAAATTCGCGCACCTGGCGGCAGACTTCGATGCCATCCAATTCGGGCAGCATCAGGTCGAGCAGTACGAGGTCCGCGCCTTTGTCGCGCAAGTGGCCGACCGCGCTGCGGCCGTCCCCCAGGCGGGTCGTGTGCAGGCCGGCGGCGGCGCAGTAGTCGGCCAACAGGGCCGCGATCTTGGCGTCGTCCTCGACGATCAGGACATGAGGCATCGTCAGGTCTCCTTGTGCGTCGACAGCGGCAGGCGCAGCGTCATGCGCACGCCGCCGAGGGGAGACGCGGCGGCCTCCAGGCTGCCGCCGTGCGCATCGGCCATCGCCTTGCAGATCGCCAGTCCCAGGCCGCTGCCGCCGTTTTCGCGGTTGCGCGCGCTGTCGACGCGGTACAGGCGTTCGAAGATGCGCGCATGGTCGCCCGCGGGAATGCCGGGGGCGCTGTCGTCGATCGTCAGCACTGCGCTGCCGCCATCCGTTTGCAGCTTGACGTCGATACTGCCGCCACGGTCGGTGTAGCGGACGCTGTTTTCCAGCAGGTTGACCAGCACTTGCGTCAGGCGGTCGCCATCGGCCCGCACAGCGACCGGCGCGTCGGGCAGATGCCAGGACAATCGCAGGCCAGCGGCAGCGGCGCGCGTACGGAAGCGCTCGAGAACGGGTTCGGCCAATTCGCGCAGGTCGTGGCGCCGCCATTCGAACGACAGGCCGCCGCTGTCGGCCAGTGTCAGCTGGTGCAGGTCTTCGACCAGTTTGTTCAAACGCAGCACTTCCGCGTGCAGGGATTCGAGCGCGCCGGCGTCGGCATTGCGGATGCCGTCCATGAGCGCCTCCAGTTCGCCGCGGATCACGGTGATCGGGGTGCGCAACTCGTGCGAAATGTCGGCGATCATGCGGCGGCGCTGCTGTTCGTTGGCTTCCAGCGACTGCGCCATGGCGTTGACGTGCAGCGCCAGTTCGGCCAGCTCGTCGCGCGACAGGAGCGGCACCCGGGCTCCGAGCTCGCCGCGTGCGATGCGGCCGGTCACGTCGCGCAACGCGGCGACGGGGCGCAGCAGATGGCGGGCCAGCCACAGCGCGACCAGCACGGCGGCGGCGACCAGCGCGACCGACAGCCACAGGATCGCGCGCAGCTGCTCGCGCAGGAAGCCGCTGGCGCCCTGCTCGTCCTCGGCCGGCGCGCGCAGGGGCCGCAACACAAGGCGGCCGACTTCGATCCCGTTCACCATCACGGGGCGAGCGATACCGTCACGATAATCGGGCGGGCCCATGACCACGGTGCCGCCCGCGTCCACCACCGACAGGCGCGACGCAAAGCCCATCGGGTCGCGTGCGGCCGGCGGCGGCGGGCGCAGTTCAGGGGGCGGCGGCCGATCGCCGCGCGCAGGCGGATGCGGCCGCTCGCGCGGCGGCTGGGGGTTGCCGTCACGTGGCGGTTCGCCGCCCAGCGCCCCCCGTTCCGGCGGCGGAGGTTCGCGCTCGGCGCGCGGCGGCGGCGGGTCGTCACGGGGCGCAGGCGGCTGGTCGCGAGAGTCGTCGTCGGGCCGGGTGCGGCGGCCTTCCGGCTCGGCGTTCATGCGCAGCTTCATGCGGTCCAGGACCGAGCGCATGGCGGACGGCTTGTGGCGCAGCCAGTCCCACCCGCCTTCCTGCTGGTAGCGGGCCGCGAGCAGGACGCTGACCTGCTCCAGGTCCTGCGCCTGCATCTCGTTCAGGTAATTGAGGAAGCCGCGCCGGATGTTGGTGCTGGTGACCCAGGCCATCGTGACGATGCAGACGATGGCGACGGCGATCACCGCCAGCGCGATCTTGCGCGCGATCGTCAGCCGCACCATGTTTGCCGCTCCATCTGCCGGGTCCTTGCGCTTGTCAGTCCAGCGCCATCATACCCGGCAAATGTGCAGCAAATGTGGAAACGTCAGCAAGCCGCCGGCGCGGTCTGCGGGACCAACGGGGCCACGCCGCGCATGCGCAGGGCGACGGCCAGCGCCACGGACAGGGCCAGGCCCAGGACCGCGACCACGCCGCCCCAGCCCCAGCGGCCCCACAGCACGCCGGACCAGGAGCCCAGCACGCTGGAGCCGAGGTAGTAGAAGAACAGGTACAGGGCCGAGGCGAAGGCCGGCGCGACGCGCGCGCGCAGTCCCACCCAGCTGCTGGCGACCGAATGCGAGGCGAAGAAGCCGAAGGTGAACAAGGCCATGCCGACGCCGACCAGGAGCAGCGACTGCGCCAGCGTGATCAACAGGCCCGCCAGCATCATGCCCATCACCAGCCATAGCACGTTGCGCCGGCCGATGCGGTCGGACAGGCGGCCCGCCCACACGGAGCTGAACATGCCGACCAGGTACAGGACGGAGAAGGCGCCTACGATGCTCGGGCGCAGGCCGTAGGGCGCGGCCAGCAGGCGGTAGCCGATGTAGTTGTACAGGCTGACGAAGCTGCCCATCAGGAGGAAGGACAGCGCGAACAGCCAGGGCAGGCCGGCGTCCGACAGGTGCGCCCCCAGCGCCGCGCGCAGCGAGGACAGCTCCACCTTGCGCGGCACGAAATTGCGCGACGCGGGCAGGCTGCGCCAGAACTCGAACGAAGAATACAGGCCGGCGGCGCCCATCGCGCCGAGCGCCACGCGCCAGTCGTAGAAGTCGGCGATGACGGAGACCAGGGCGCGCCCCAGCATGCCGCCGAAGGCGCTGCCGGCGATGTAGATGCCCATGCACAGGCCGAGCGAAGGCCCGTCGATCTCCTCGGCCAGGTAGGCCATGGCGGCGGCGGGCATGCCGCCCAGGGCGAGGCCGAGCAAGGCGCGCAGCACCAGCAGCTGGCCGAAGTCCTGCGCCAGGGCGCACAGCAGCGTCAACACGCCTCCGCCGATCATGGCGAAACCCATCACGTTCTTGCGTCCGAGGCGGTCGGAGACGACGCTCGACACCAGCAGCGAGAACGCCAGCGCGAACGAGGACACCGACAGCACCAGGCTGCTCTCGGCCGGCGTGAGCGCGAACGACTGGGCGAACAGCGGCATCATCGGCTGCACGCAGTACAGCAGCGCGAAGGTTGAAAAACCGGCAAACAGCATGGCGCGGTTGATGCGGCGGAAGGCAGGCGTGCCGGCGGCGATGGCGGATCGGGAAGTCATGACCCCATCTTAGGATTGCGCAGTATGTCAGTCCAATATATATTGGAATCGTTATTAATACATTGAATGTATGATGGAACTGCGCCATCTGCGCTACTTCGTCGCCGTCGCCGAGGAACTGAATTTCACCCGCGCCGCCGAACGCCTGCACATCGGCCAGCCGCCGCTCAGCCATGCGATCCGCCTGCTGGAGGAAGACGTGGGCGCGCAGCTGTTCGTGCGCACCAAGCGCTGGGTGCGGCTGACGGAGGCCGGCACCCTGTTCCTGCAGGACGCCTACCGCATCCTCGCCATGTCCGAGCAGGCCGCGGAAACGGCGCGCCGCGCCGAGCGGGGCGAGGTGGGCGAACTGCGCATCGGCTTCACCTTCTCGACCCCGTTCACGCCCCTGTTCGCAAAAGCGATCAACGAGTACCGCCACGCCTACCCGAACGTGAAGCTCACCCTGCACGAAATCTCCACCATGCGCCAGCTGGAGTGGCTGGCCCAGCGCACCCTGGACCTGGGCTTCGTGCGCCCGCCGGAAATGACCCTGCCCGATACGCTGACGCTGGCCCGCCTGCGCGACGACCCGCTGCTGGCCGTGCTGCCGGAGGACCATCCGCTCGCGCGCCAGAAGTCGGTGGCGATGAAGGACATGGCCGGTCTGCCCTTCGTGATGTATCCGGCGGCGGCGGGCACCGGCATCTATCCCCTGATCGTCAAGCTGGCGCACGCCGCGGGCTACACGCCGCGCGTGGCGCAGGAGGCCGGCGAGGCGTCGACCATCATCGGCCTGGTGGCCGCCGGCTGCGGCGTGTCCCTGCTGCCCGCGTCCTTCGAACGGGTAAAGATGGACGGCGTCGCCTACCGCCCGGTGCGCGACAAAGGCGCCACCATCACCCTGATGCTGGCGCGCCGCGCGCACGAATGGTCGCCGCTAGTGGACGCCTTCATCCGGATCGCCACGCGCGCCGCCAAGTCCTGATTCTCCATTTTTGCTGCACAATCGTCCGGCATCCTCCGCACATCGCTACACACAGGAGATGCCGCCATGGACCGCGCCACGATCGGTTACGCCCCCTACGTCCTTCCACTGCTGCTGGCCGCGTGCGGCGGCGGCGCCGACGGCACAGCAACGCCGACCGCCACCGTGACCGCCGCGACGGCCATGAGTTCGTCGGCGGCGGATGTGCGTGCCGCGCTGGCCGCGCCCACGGCGCAGCCGAACCCCGACGGCAGCGCGCTCACCGTGGCCGCGGCAGGCGGCATCGACCACGCCAACGCCTTCTTCAAGCCCCTTGGGAACGGCCGCTCCTGCGCCAGCTGCCATGGCGAGGCCGAAGGCTGGACCATCACGCCCGCCGCCCTGGCCCAGCGCTTCGCCGACTCCAACGGCACCGACCCGGTGTTCCGCCCGGTGGACGGCGCCAACTCGCCCCTGGCGCCGGTCGGCACGCTCGATCAGAAGCGCCTGGCCTACTCCATGCTGCTGACCAAAGGCCTGATCCGCGTCGGCCTGCCGATTCCGAGCGGCGCGGAATTCACGCTCACCCGCGCGGACGACCCCTACCACTACGCCAGCGCGAAGGAACTGTCGCTGTTCCGCCGCCCGCTCCCCAGCGCCAACCTCAAGTTCGCCAGCCAGGTGATGTGGGACGGACGCGAGACCTTCACGGACGCCGCGTCCGCCGACTGCATCCTGAACCTGCGTCCGGCGCTGTGCTTCGCCAGCGTGGATGCGGACCTGCTCCACCAGGCCAACAGCGCCGCGCGCGGCCACGCGGAAGCTGCGCAGGATCTCAGCGCCGCCGAACAGCGTTCCATCGTCGATTTCGAGAAAGGTCTCACGCACGCCCAGTCCACCGCGCGCGCCGCGGGCAGCCTGACGGACGCCGGCGCGCTGGGCGGCCCGGCCAACCTGGCCCGCACGAACTTCTACTTCGGGATCAACGACGTGCAGGACGGCGACTACCGCACCCGCGCGCCGTTCAACCGCAACGTGATGACGATGTTCGGCGCCTGGCGCAACCTGGCCGCGCCGCCGCGCCCCGGCCAGCCCGCGCCCAGCGCCCAGAACCTGGCGCGCGCCTCGATCGCGCGCGGCGAACAGATCTTCAACAACCGCCTCTTCAACGTCGTCAATGTGCCCGGTTTCACGGACACCCTGCGCGTGACGCTGCAGCGCGCCACCTGCGCCAGCTGTCACGACGCGCCGAACGCAGGATCGCACTCGGTGCCGCGCTTCTTCAACACCGGCCTGTCGGACGCCGTGCGCCGCACGCCCGACCTGCCGCTCTACACCCTGCGCAACAACGCGACCGGCGAAAGGATCGACACCACCGACCCGGGCCAGGCCCTGGTCACCGGAAAATGGCGCGATATCGGGAAAGTGAAGACGCCCAACCTGCGCGGCCTTGCGGCGCGCGCGCCCTACTTCCACAATGGCTCGGCCGAGCGCATCGAGGACGTGGTGCGGTTCTACGACCGCCGCTTCAGGATGGGATTGAACCCGCAGGAAGCGGCCGACCTGGCCGCCTTCCTGAAGGCGTTGTAGGAGAGGGTCAGAGCGCTTCGGCGTCGAGCTCCGAACCGGCGTAGTTTTCCAGTTCGGCGAACAGGGTCTTCATGGCGCTGCGTCCGCGCAGCTTCTGCAGCACCGTGCAGTGTTCGCGGTAGTTGGCCAGGCGCTCGGCGACGATGGGCTTGTGCTGGTCGGGGATCTGGGCCATGAGCTTGGCGAAGCCCTCCTCGAAGTCCGGCTTGGTCTTGCGCACGGCGGCGACGAAGCGCTCGAATTCCTTCTGCCCCGTGCGCGCAGTGATGAGGCCCGTGTTCTCGGCCGCGAAGATGATGGCCAGCGCGATCACCCCCTCGGCGTCGATTTCGCTGTCCGTGATCGGCCCTTCGTGGTGATGGCGGCGCAGCCACTGCGCGGCGCGCAGGACGGCGCGCGCTTCCACGCGCTGCGCGTGCATCTCCAGGTAGTCCTGGTAGCCGTTCCAGTTGGCCTGCGGATCGGCGAAGCACAGTTCGAAGAACACGGCCTTGATGCGGCCGTTGGTGTACTCCGGACTTTGCAGGAAGTCGTTCATGTAGGCCGACTCCGGCATCGCCACCAGTTCCTTCACCAGCCGGAAGCCGGCCTGGAAGGCCTGCTCCGCGCCGTTCTCGAGCAGGTAGTCGAGCGCCGCCTCGTCGTCCTCGCCCGGAACCACATGCTCCAGGCCGAGCGAGACGCCGCCGACGGTGAGGTTCAGCGCGCGCTGGATGCCCTCGGCGGTGCGCTCGTTGGTGAACTTCTCGGCCACCATGGCGGTGATGCCGGACAGCTCGTCGGCCAGGATCGCGGCCTCATCGCCGGCGTCGCGCCGGGCCAGGCAGGCGAGCGCCCGCATCAGGCGCGGCGGGCGTTCGACAACGAGGGCGGGCAGCAAATGCGCGCTCACGAGAAGATGTCCGTGCCCATGCTCTTGCGGGTGCCGCGGCGCGGCATGCTGCGCACGGACGGCACCTGCTTGCGCAGGCGGTACAGCAGCTCCTTGGTGGAGCGCTGCAGGAATTTCGGCTCGTCGTCCTCTTCCGAGAATTCGGCGTCGGCCAGGTCGGCGCTGTGGCGGAACTCCGGGAACAGTTCGAACAGGGCGCGGTCCCAGCCGTCCTCGCTCGCCTTGACCAGCTCCACGGCCAGCGGCACGAAGTCGCTGTCGGACGAGGTCTGGCCGGTGATGTAGGGGCCTTTCTGGATCACTTCCTGCGCCACTTCCAGCACCTCCTTCGGCGCCAGCGAGAAGATGGTGGCGAAGATGGTGGCGCCATAGTCGGTGGCCGAGGCGGCGGCCAGGAGTTCCCGGCGGCGATCCTCGTCGTCGTTGGCGAACACCACGCCGTGCACGTGCGCGAACAGGGACTCGGCCACGCGCTCGGGGTCGTCCTCGATCATCTCGTCGGACCAGGTGGCGGCCAGGAAGGCCAGGCTGTCGGCCCAGGCCTTGGGCGGCACCAGGAGCGTCGCCAGCGAGGTCTTGCCGCCGTCAAAGCCGGACAGGTGCAAGGCCGTGACCTGCGGCGGCAGCTCGGTCAGCACTTCGGCCACGGCGTAGTCGCCATGCTGCTCGGCCGCTTCCGTGAAGGCCTGCTCGGCGTGGCTCAGGGAACCGGACAACACCAGGTCGGTCACCTGTTTCTTCAGGGCCGGCAGATAGGATTTCCCGCTCATCGATCACTCCTCCTGGTCGAAGATCTGTGCAAAGTCTTCCGAGACGAATCCGTCCTCGTCCTCCTCGTCGCCCTCGTCGTTGGCCGAGAGCTGATCCAGCGACTGGTCCTCGTCCTCCCAGGCACGCGGATGCTTGTGCAGGAAGGCGGTGAGGATGGCCTGGCGCGCCAGCTCCGGGAAGTTGGCGGTGATCTGGGCGTACATCTGCGCCGCCTCCTCGCCTTCGCATTCCGCCAGCGCGAACACGGCCTCCGGGCGGCCGCGCTCGTAGTCGCGCGTTTCGGGCAGCAGGCGCTTGGGCTCCTTGAAGCGGATCGCGTCGACCAGGGCGAAGGCCATCAGGTTGACGTCGTCGATGCCGCCGCCGCCGGCGTATTCGGACACCAGGGCCTGGACCATCTGGTCGTAGTTCTTCTGGTTGGGCGGGTCGCCGAGGATGCCTTCGATCTGGGCGTCCAGCTCGCGGGCCTGGTAGGCGAATTCGGGGTGTACTCGTGCCATGACAACAATCCTTTACTCGGCCGGAATGGCCACCCCGTGCAGCGCGAACAGCGAGCGCCACATGCCGTAGGCTTCGGCCTGCGCATCGATGATGATGCGGTGGTGCAGGCTCTGGTCGTATTCCTCGCGCTTGGCCGGATCGGACAAGGTCTCGTAGGCCTTGACGATGGCCTTGAAGCGCACCGCCGCGCCCGGCTCCGGATTGCGGTCCGGGTGGTAGCGCATGGCGAGCGAGCGGTAGACTTTCTTGATCTCGTCCGGCGACGCATTCGGCGCGACGCCCAGCACGTGGTAGAGGTTTTCCACGAGGAAACTCCAGGGGTGACAAACCAGCAAAAGAAGGATTATATCGCCCCAGGCCTCGGTCATTCCCGCGGAGGCGGGAATCGGCGGGTGGCGAGCCGGCGCAGCGCCTGCGCGCGCAGGCGCGCGGCGCGGGTGCGGACCGGCGGCGCGCTGGCCGGCACGCCGGCCAGGGCCGCCAGATAGGCCCGCACGAGAATGGGATCGGTGGCGAGGGTTTTCATGGGAGTCCGAGTATGCCGCTCATCCGTGGCCACCTCTGTACGGCACGCTACATAAGGTAAAATGCCTGGGATATTCGCCAATCTTTCCCGCTTCTTATGAGCAACGAGAAAACCAATACGGCCGGCGCCAGCGCCGCGCCGGCGCCCAACTTTTTGCGCACGATCATCGAGGCCGACCTGGCCAAGGGCGCGCATCGCCGCGAGGGCCTGCCGGAAGTCATCACGCGCTTCCCGCCCGAGCCGAACGGCTACCTGCACATCGGCCACGCCAAGTCGATCTGGCTGAACTTCAGCCTGGCGCGCGACTACGGCGGCCGCTGCCACCTGCGTTTCGACGATACCAATCCCGCGAAAGAAGAGCAGGAATTTGTGGACTCGATCATCGATTCCGTCAAATGGCTGGGCTTCTCGTGGGGCGAGCACCTGTACTACGCCTCGGATTATTTCGCCAAGCTGTACGAGATGGCCGAGTTCCTGATCAAGGAAGGCAAGGCCTACGTCGACAGCCAGAGCGCCGAGGAAATGGCGGCCAACCGCGGCAACTTCGGCACCCCGGGCACCAACTCCCCCTACCGCAACCGCCCGGCGGAGGAATCGCTGCAGCTGTTCCGTGACATGAAGGCCGGCAAGTACAAGGACGGCGAACACATCCTGCGCGCCAAGATCAGCGAAGACGCGATGGCCTCGCCCAACATGAACATGCGCGACCCGGCCATCTACCGCATCCGCCACGCGCACCACCACCGTACCGGCGACGACTGGTGCATCTACCCGATGTACGACTACACGCACCCGATCTCGGACGCGCTGGAGAACATCACCCATTCCATCTGCACCCTGGAGTTCCAGGACCACCGCCCGTTCTACGACTGGCTGGTCGACACCCTGGGCGAGGCGGGCTTCTTCCGCAAGCCGGTGCCGCGCCAATTCGAATTCGCGCGCCTGAACCTGACCTACATCGTCACTTCCAAGCGCAAGCTGCGCCAGATGGTCGAGGAAGGCATCGTGGACGGCTGGGACGATCCGCGCCTGCCGACCCTGGTGGGCATGCGCCGCCGCGGCTTCACGCCGGAAGCGATCCAGCTCATGTGCGAGCGCACCGGCGTGACCAAGTCCGACGGCTGGATCGACTACGGCGTGCTGGAAGGCGCCGTACGCGAAGACCTCGACCCCAAGGCCCCGCGCGGCATCGCCGTGCTGCGCCCGCTCAAGCTCATCATCGACAACTTCCCGGCGGGCGAAGCGCACGAGTGCCAGTCGCCGGTGCACCCGCACCACCCCGAGCTGGGCAACCGGACCTTCCCGATCAGCCGCGAACTGTGGATCGAGGACGAGGACTTCATGGAAACGCCGACCAAGGGCTACTTCCGCCTGACGCCGCCGGTGGGCGAGCAGCCGGGCAGCCGCGTGCGCCTGAAGTACGGCTACGTGGTCGAGTGCGTCGGCTACGACAAGGACGCCAGCGGCAAGGTCACCGCCGTGCACGTGAACTACTTCCCGGATTCGAAATCGGGCACCGAAGGGGCCAACAACTACAAGGTCAAGGGCACCATCCACTGGGTGTCGGCCCCGCACGCGCTCGAAGCCGAGGTGCGCCTGTACGACCGCCTGTTCACGGACGCGATGCCGGACGCCGGCGGCAAGGACTTCAAGGAATTCCTCAACCCGAAGGCCAAGGAAGTCATCACCGGCTACCTGGAACCCGGCCTGGCCGCGGCTGCACCGGAACAGCGCTTCCAGTTCGAGCGCCACGGCTACTTCGTGGCCGACCGCGTCGATTCGCGCCCCGGCAAGCCGGTTTTCAACCGCATCGTCACGCTGAAGGATAGCTGGCAGAAGTGACAGTGTTGTTTTTCGGGAAGATATCTTGACGCCGTTTTCTCCCGGTCGATAGAGTTTTCCCACCAAAACAACCCGGAGTGGACGCGCATGCGTCAGCCTGCCCGCTTCCGCGTCAGCGCCCTCGAGCCGGCCTTGTGGGCCGGCGCCGTGCTCTCGGCCGGCGTCGGCCTGCTGTTCTACCTGGCCACCGCCAAGTCGATCGACACCGACACCACGCGGCGTTTCCAGAACCTGTCGCGCAATGCCCAATACGCGCTCAACGTGCGGCTGCGCCACTACGCGGACGTGCTGCGCGGCAGCGCCAGCATGTTCCAGACCAGCGACAACCTGACGCGTGCCAAATTCCACGACTACGTGGCCGGGCTCGCGCTGGACAAGCACTTCCCCGGCATCGAGACCATCAACTTCGCCCGCTACGTCAGGCGCGAGGAGCTGCCCGCCTTTACCGCGGCCCTGAGCGCCGAGCTGGCGCGCGACAAGCTCAAGGACGGCTATCCCATGCTGTCCATGGCCCCGCCGGGGCCGGACAAGGCGGACTATTCCCTGCTCGTCTTCATCGAGCCGATCGACCGCTGGTCGGCCAAGTTCGGCTACGACCTGCAGTCGCGCCCGCCGGTGGCGCGCGCCCTGGCCGCCTCGCGCGACAGCGGCGAGATCACCACCTCCGGCCTGCCGCTGCCGGTCCTTACCGGTCCCAACCGCACCGGCATGGGCATGCGCCTGCCGATCTACCGCAACGGCATGCCGCTCGCCACGGTCGAGCAGCGCCGCGCCGCCTACCTGGGCTCGATCGGGATCGGCTTTTCCGTGCAGCGCCTGGTGCAGGGCGTGCTCGACGAGCTGCCGCTGCCGGAAGTGCGCCTGACCCTGCTCGACGGCGCCAGCGGCAACGTCCTGTTCGACAGCGAGGCGACCGAAGCCAATCCGCGTCCGCGCCTGGCGCGCCCGGATGGCGACACCTTCCTGGCCGAGCAGCCGCTCGACTTCAACGGCCATCCGTGGATCGCCCACTTCAGCGCGCACAAGCGCACCATGCTGAGCGGGTTCGACATCTGGTTCCCCTGGCTGGCCAGCCTGGCCGGCTTCGTCGTCACCCTGCTGCTGTACGCCCTGTTCCACACGCTCGCCTCCTCGCGCCTGCGCGCCCTGCGCATGGCGCGCGAGATGACGCGCGAGCTGCGCGAAAGCCAGGCCAAGCTGCAGGAGTCGCACGACCACCTGCGCCGCCTGGCGGCGCACGCGGACCAGATCAAGGAAGAGGAACGCAAGCGCATCGCGCGCGAGATCCACGACGACCTGGGCCAGAACCTGCTCGCCCTGCGCATCGAAGCCGACCTGCTGGCCACGCGCACGGCCGCGCGCCACCCGCGCCTGCACGAGCGGGCGCGCGCCACCCTGCGCCAGATCGACGCCACCATCCGCTCGGTGCGTCAGATCATCAACGACCTGCGCCCGAACGTGCTCGACCTGGGGCTGAACGCCGCCGTGGACTGGCTGATCGCCGACTTCCGGCGCCGCACCGGCATCCAGTGCGAGCTGGTCGAAACGCACAAGGAGATCCAGCTGGCCGACCACCACGCCACCGCCTTCTTCCGGATCCTGCAGGAGTCGCTCAACAACATCGCCCGCCACGCCCAGGCCAGCTACGTGCGGGTCGACCTGCTGCTGCGCGAAGGCGAACTGGCCATGAACGTGGCGGACAACGGCATCGGCATGGCGGCCACGGCCGGCGCCAAGCCGGAGTCCTTCGGCCTGGTCGGCATCGAGGAGCGCGTGCGCATCCTCGGCGGCCGCTTCGCGATCCAGAGCGCGCCCGGCCGCGGCACGACGGTCAGCGTGGCGGTGCGGCTCGAACCGCTTCCACCGCCCGCGCCGCCGCTGGCGGCGATTGCCGCGGCCGCCTAATCCATTCGGAATTCTCCGAACGAATGTTGATACAAATCAATATCCATACGGAACGAATACCGACAATCAGTCGTAGACGCATCCCGCCGTCTATCGCTACCCAGAGAGAGGAAAACATGATCAATCAAGAAGAATTCGCCGCCATCGCGGCCCTGGATTTGGACCCGATCAAGGTCAAGCTGATGCACGAGGCATCGGGCGAAGGCTGGTCGCTGGACAAGGCGAACGCGGTGGAAGCGGAGTACCGCCGCTTCCTGTTCCTGATGAAGAAATTTCCGGAAGAGCAAACCGCCCCGCTGTTCGACGTCGACATCTTCTGGCACTACCACATCCTCGACACCATGAAGTACGCCCAGGACTGCGAACAGGTGTTCGGCTACTTCCTGCACCACTTCCCCTACATTGGCCTGCGCGGCGAGGATGACGAGGCGGCGCACCGGCGCGTCGGCCAGCGCATGCAGGAGCTGTACGAGGAAACCTTCGGCGAGCCCTACCTGCGCGGCCAGGCCGCGTGGTCGGGCGCGGCCCAGGCCCAGAGCGCGTGGTCGGGCATCGCGGCCAAGACCGCCTGGTCGGGCGTGGCCGCCAAGACGGCGTGGTCGGGCGTGGCCGCGAAAACCGCCTGGTCGGGCGCCGCCAAGGACGCCAAGCTCGCCTGGTCCGGCGCCGCCAACGCCCAGACCGCCTGGTCGGGCATCCCCTCCACCGATCCGTTCTACAGCGTCCGCCCCACCCTCGCCCGCGCGGCCGCCTGACGAGCCATAGGCCGTCCCGCGCTCGGCGGGACGGTACTTATTGTATTTTTCAATCACTCCTTTCGCGCACGATTGGTAACCTCATTTTGACGCGAGGCATTGCGTGCCTATACTCGGACTATTGATCTAGATCAACAGACCGTTGTTTTGACTGACGCACCCATCCACCGAAAGGACACCCCATGCTGTCGAATGACGATTTCAAGGCCATTGCCGAACTGGATCTCGACCCGATCAAGGTCAAGCTCATGCACGAAGAATCCGGCGAAGGCTGGTCGCTTGAAAAGGCCACGGCCGTCGAGGCCGAGTACCGCCGCTTCCTCATCCTGATGAAGAAGTTTCCTGAAGAACAAACCGCGCCGCTGTTCGATGTGGACACCTTCTGGCACTACCACATCCTGGACACGATGAAATACGCGGAAGATTGCCAGCGCATCTTCGGCTACTTCCTGCACCACTTCCCGTACATCGGCCTGCGCGGCGAGGAAGACGAGGCGGCCCACGAGCGCGTCGGCCAACGCATGAAGGAGCTGTACGAAGAGACTTTCGGTGAGCCCTACATCAAGGGCGAAGCGGCCTACTCGGGCGTCGCGGCGCAGGCTGCAGGCGCCGAGGGCAAGGTCGCGTATTCGGGCGTCGCCGCCAAGACCGCCTACTCCGGCGTTGCGAACGGCAAGGTCGCCTACTCGGGTGTCGCGGCCAAGACGGCGTATTCCGGCGTCGCCGCGGAAAGCAAGGTCGCCTACTCGGGCGTCGCAGCCAAGACCGCCTACTCCGGCGTCGCGAACAAGACCGCCTACTCCGGAGCCGACGCCAAATTCGCCTATTCCGGCGTGAACGCGCAGCCAGGCGCGAACGTGGACAAGTTCTACACCGTGCGACCGACCCTGTCGAAAGCGGCGTGACCGTGTCTCCTCGTTGAGCCGGCCCGGCCCCGTGCCCGGCCGGCTTTCTTTTTGCCCCGGCGGCCTGTGTACAATGACAACGCGCGCACAAGGAACCAGGCATGTCGGTCGGCCCGATCAGATCCCACAACCAGATGACTCTTCCACCCGGCAATGGTCCGGCGGCGAAGAACGAATTGCAGTTTCCCCTGGAGCGCGACCCGCCGCGCCTCACCCCGCAGCCGGTGCCGCTCTACACGGCGCTCGGCGGCAAGACCGGCGGCAAGGGCACCATCATCAACACCTACGCTTGAGCGTTTCCAGCGCGGCGCCCACCTCCGGGTAGCGCAGGCGCAGCCCCAGCTCGCCCACCAGGCGCGCGTTGTCCAGCCGGCGCGATTCGGACATGAAGGACAGCAGCACGGGCGCCACCACCTGTTCCAGTTCGGCGCGCGGCAGGCGCGGCGGCCGCGGCAGGCCGCAGGCGTCGGCCACGGCGTCGAAATAGTCGCCCATCTTCAAGCGCGTGAAATCGACGGCGTGGTACACGCGGCCGGACCGGCCGCGCACCAGCGCCAGCGCCACGGCGCGCGCCAGGTCGTCGGCGTGGATATGGCTGGTGTACACGTCGTCTTGCGGCGCCAGCGCGGGCGTGCCTTCGCGCAGGCGTTTCACGGGCAGGCGGTCGTCCGCATAGATGCCCGGCACGCGCAGGATGGACACGCGGCCGTGCGCGCGCCGCCCCCACGCGCGCAGCACGCGCTCCGCGTCCACCCGCCGGCGCGCGCGCGCGTTGCGCGGGGCCACGGGGTGCGTTTCGTCGATCAAGGCCCCGCCGCAATCGCCGTAGACCCCGGTGGTACTGACGTAAACCACCTGTGCCCCGTCGGGTAAAATGGCGGTCACGTTGCGGGTCCGGCGGTCCTGCAGGCCTTCGCCCGGCGGCGGCGCCAGGTGCACCACGCGCCGCGCCAGGCCGCGCAGGCGGCGCAAGGTCCAGGGCTGGTCCAGGTCCGCGACGATGGGGATGGCTCCGGCCGCGCGCAGTTCGGCGCGGCGTTCGGGCTGGCTGGTGACGGCGTAGACGCGATAGCGCGCCCGCACCAGCGGCAGCAGCCGCATGCCGACGTCGCCGCAACCGAGAATGAGCAGCGGCGGCCGGCCAGTTTGTTTGTTCTTCATTTTGGGGATTGTATGACTTTCCAGATCACTGTACAGCCGAGCGGCCACACCTTCACCTGCGAGAGCGACGAAACCGTCCTCGCCGCGGCGATCCGGGGCGGCATCGGTCTGCCCTACGGCTGCAAGAACGGCGCCTGCGGTTCCTGCAAGGGCAAGGTGGTCGAAGGGTCCGTCACCCACAAGCCCTACCAGCAGCGCGCCCTGTCGGAGCAGGAGAAGGCCGAAGGCTACGCCCTGTTCTGCTGCGCCCAGACCAGCGGCGACCTCGTGATCGAGGCGCGCGAAGTGGCCGGCAGCAGCGACTACCCGGTGCGCAAGATGCCGGCCCGGGTGCAGTCGATGGAACGGGTCGCGCCCGACGTCATCGTCCTCAAGCTGCAGCTGCCGGCCAGCGAGGCCCTGGCCTACCGCGCCGGCCAGTTCATCGAATTCATGCTGCGCGACGGGAAGCGCCGCAGCTACAGCATGGCCAACGCCCCGTCCGCGCTGGACGCGCCGGTCGAACTGCACATCCGCCACATGCCGGGCGGCCTGTTCACCGAGCAGGTGTTCGGCACCATGAAGGTGCGCGACATCCTGCGCTTCGAGGGCCCGCTCGGCACCTTCTTCCTGCGCGAGGATTCGGACAAGCCCATCGTGCTGCTTGCCTCCGGCACCGGCTTCGCGCCGATCAAGGCCCTGGTCGAGCACATGATCCACCTGAAGTCGACCCGTCCGGTGCGCCTGTACTGGGGCGGCCGCCGCCCGCACGACCTGTACCTGAACGAGCTGGCCCAGTCGTGGACGGGCGCCCTGCCCGACTTCCAGTACATCCCGGTGGTGTCGGACGCCCTGCCCGAGGACAACTGGACCGGGCGCACCGGCTTCGTCCACCGCGCCGTGATGGAGGACTTGCCGGACCTGTCCGGCCACCAGGTCTACGCCTGTGGCGCGCCCATCGTGGTGGACTCGGCCAAGCGCGATTTCGTTGCCCAGTGCAAGCTGCCGGCCGACGAGTTCTACGCCGACGCCTTCACCAGCGAGGCCGACCTCGCCCGCGAATAAGGGCCGGTTAACTCTTCGATCAGAAATTGCGGTAAGGTAGCGGATGGTGCGGGCGCCATGACGTCCCGCGCCACACCGACAATCACAATCCGAAGGGAACCGTACATGCAAGCACTCAGCCCCCGCGTTTCGTCCCTCGCCGCCCTGGTCCTCGCCCTCGCCGCCGCGCTGCCGGTGGCCGCCTCGGCCCAGGATGCCGGCGCCTACCAGGCCGCCATCGACCACAAGGCGCGCGACGCCGACCGCAAGGAAGATGCGCGCCGCAAGCCGGCCCAGTTCCTCGCCTTTGCCCAGGTCAAGCCGGGCATGAAGGTGCTCGACGTGGCGGCCGGCGCCGGCTCCACGTCCGAACTGCTGGCCCTCGCAGTCGCCCCGGGCGGCGAAGTGTGGGCGCAGACGGCCAAGGAGTCGCTCAAGCTCAAGGACCGGCTGGCCGCCAATCCGCAGCCGAACCTGCATCCGGTGGTCGCTTCCTTCGCCAATCCGGTCCCGACCGGCACGCCGCCGCTGGACCTGATCACGATTAACATGTCCTACCACGACATCGCCAACCTGCCGGTGGACCGCGCCGCCATGAACAAGGCGCTGTTCGACGCCCTCAAGCCGGGCGGCAAGCTGGTCATCATCGACAACGCGGCCAAGGACGGCAGCGGCCTGGCCGCCACCAAGGAACTGCACCGCATCGACGAGGCGGTGGTGGTGGCCGAAGTGACCAAGGCCGGCTTCGCGCTGGACGCCAAGGGCGACTACCTGCGGGTGCCGTCCGACCCGCGCGACACCGCCTTCTTCAACATGGGCGGCAAGCCGGACGACAAGTTCGCCCTCCGCTTCGTCAAGAAGTAATCCGTTCCCCACAGGGCCCGCAGCGACGGGCCCTGTTTCATTCCGTCCCGTATGTCAGTCAGCACCAACGGTTTTCGCGTCCTCCGTCACCGCAATTACGCCCTCTACCTGTCGGCCCGCATCCTCGGCACCCTCGCGGTCCAGATGCAAAGCGTGGCCATCGGCTGGCAGGTCTATCAAATCACCGGCAACCTGTTCGACCTGGGCCTGATCGGCCTGGCGCAGTTCGCGCCCTTCCTCGTGCTGATCCTGTTCGCGGGGCACGCGGCCGATGTCTGGAACCGGCGCAACATCATCGCCGCCTGCCTCGGCGCGCAGCTGCTGGTGGGGCTGCTGCTGCTCGGCTTTACCTGGTCCGGGGTGCGTGTCATCTGGCCCGTGTTCGCGATCCTGGTGCTGTTCGGCAGCGCGCGCGCCTTCATGATGCCGGCCACGCAGGCCATCCTGCGCAACATGGTGCCGACCGAGGACTTCAGCCAGGCCGTGGCCTTGTCCGCCTCGGCCTTTCATGTGGCCGTGATCCTCGGCCCCACGCTGGGCGGCCTGCTCTACCTGGCCGGGCCGCAGGCCGTGTACGGGACCGGCGCGGTGCTGCTGGCCATTTCCACCGTGGCGATGATCCTGACCCGCGACGCGCCGCAGGCCATCAACAAGGAACCGTTCAGCCTGCACAAGCTGTTCGAAGGCATGCGTTTCGTGCGCTCGCGGCCGGTGATCCTGGGCGCGATCTCGCTCGACCTGTTCGCGGTGCTGTTCGGTGGCGCCACCGCCCTGCTGCCGGCCTACGCGCACGACGTGCTGCAGGCCGGGCCGACCGGGCTCGGCATCCTGCGCACGGCGCCGGGCGCGGGCGCGGCCCTGTGCTCGGTGGCGCTGGCCTACCTCCCGATCCGGCGCCGGGTGGGCGCATGGATGTTCGGCGGCGTGGGCCTGTTCGGCATCGCCACCGTCGTGCTGGGAATGACGTCGAGCTTCGGCGTGGCCCTGGTTTGCCTGGTCGTGCTCGGCGCCGGCGACATGGTCAGCGTCTACATCCGCCATCTGCTGGTGCAGTTCGAGACGCCGGACGAGATCCGCGGGCGGGTGTCGGCCGTCAATGCCGTGTTCATCGGCGCCTCCAACGAGCTGGGCGAATTCGAGTCGGGCCTGACGGCGGGCTGGTTCGGGCTGGTGCGGGCGATCCTGCTGGGCGGCATCGCGACCCTGGCGGTGACCTTCACCTGGGCCTGGAAATTCCCCGTGCTCTCACGGATGGACCGCTTCCCACACCATGACAAGGAACAAGAAAGCCAGCGGGTGTAAGATGACCCTGTGTGTCCACCAACGGGAGTCAGCATGATGATCAAGATCTTCACCGACCACACCCTCGACCGTCACCAGGGGCTGGATGAGCATGTCCAGAAACAGGTGCACGACGCGCTCGACCGTTTCGGGGAACAGATCATGAGTGTCGAGGTGCACGTGAGCGACGCCATCGCCGAGAAGCATGCCGCGGGCGAGAACCGCTGCATGATGGAAGCACGGGTCACGGGCTACAAGCCGATCGCCGTGAGCGACCATTCGGCCACCCTGCACCAGGCGATCGCCGGCGCCGCCGACAAGCTCCAGCGTGCCGTCGACAGCGCCCTCGGCCGCCTGAACGACCGCAAGCACAACATCGCCCCCAAGATCATGTCCGCGCAGAAGGCGGCGGAATAAGCTCGCTCAGATAGCGCAGGCCCTGGAGGGCGCGGGTGCCGTACCACGAAAACATTTCACCATCGACCAGACGGACGGGCTTGCCGAGTTGCTCGGCAAGTTCGCGCGCATGGGTTGCCGTGAAACGGTAAGGCTCGGTCGAGAGCAG
>DASRUW010000008.1:0-9111 GCA_035655255.1 Telluria sp.
TAGGGTTCATGCAATCAGTTAAAATTTACTGCTTGAACACCCAAGGAAACACGATGCGCAACGTGTTCTTATTCTTCTAAGTGCTTGTTTTCATTGGGCAAGATTGGACGAGATCGAGGATTATACCCCAGCTTCAGATAAGTCCTACAAATAATTCTTCCATGGTATTTGGCAATAAACGCAGCTTATGACCACCAATTCAACGCCCTCCGCCACCCTGCCCCTGTCCGACGCCGTCCAGGAGGCGCTGGCGATTGCCAAGCGCGGGGCGGACGAGCTGCTGATCGAGGCGGAATTCGCCCAGAAACTGGCCCGCGCGGAGCAGTCCGGCACCCCGCTGCGCATCAAGCTCGGCCTGGACCCGACGGCTCCCGACCTGCACCTGGGCCACACCGTGGTCCTGAACAAGATGCGCCAGCTGCAGGATCTGGGCCACCAGGTGATCTTCCTGATCGGCGACTTCACCTCGATGATCGGCGACCCCTCGGGCCGCAATGCGACCCGGCCGCCGCTGTCGCGCGAGCAGATCGAAGCCAACGCGATGACCTACTTCAAGCAGGCCTCGCTGGTGCTCGACCCGGCCCGCACGGAAATCCGCTACAACTCGGAATGGTGCGACCCGCTGGGCGCGCGCGGCATGATCCAGCTCGCCTCGCGCTACACGGTGGCACGCATGATGGAGCGCGACGACTTCACCAAGCGCTACAAGAACGGCACGCCGATCTCGGTCCACGAATTTTTGTACCCGCTCATGCAGGGCTATGATTCCGTCGCCCTCAAGTCGGATCTTGAGCTGGGTGGAACGGACCAGAAATTCAACCTGCTGGTCGGCCGCGAACTGCAGAAGGACTACGGCCAGGAGCCGCAGTGCATCCTGACCATGCCGCTGCTGGAGGGCCTGGACGGGGTCGAGAAGATGTCCAAGTCCAAGAACAACTACATCGGCATCACGGAGCCGGCCAACACCATGTTCGCCAAGGTGATGAGCATCTCGGACGGCATGATGTGGCGCTACTACGACCTGCTGTCGTGGAAGTCGATCGCCGAGATCGGCGCGCTCAAAGCCGCGGTCGAGGCCGGCGCCAACCCGCGCGACGCCAAGGTCGCCCTCGGCCAGGAGATCGTCACCCGCTTCCACAGCGCCCAGGCGGCGCAGGACGCGCTGGCGGACTTCGTCAACCGTTCGAAGGGCGGCATCCCCGACGATATCCCGGAAGTGGCCCTCTCCGGCGCGCCCTTGGCCGTGCCCCAGCTGCTCAAGCAGGCCAACCTGTGCGCCTCCACCTCGGAAGCGATGCGCATGGTGGACCAGGGCGGGGTGCGGGTCGATGGCGACGTCGTCAGCGACAAGGCGCTCAAGCTCGACGCGGGGACCTTCGTCCTGCAAGTGGGCAAGCGCAAGTTCGCCCGGGTCACCCTGACGGCATGATCGGGCTGCTGCAGCGCGTGCGCCGGGCCTCGGTCGAGGTCGGCGGAGAGACGGTCGGCCGCATCGAGCGGGGTCTGCTGGTGCTGCTGTGCGCCGAACGCGGCGACAGCGCGAAGGAGGCGGACGCGCTGCTCGGCAAGCTGCTCTCCTACCGCGTGTTCCCCGACGACGCGGGCAAGATGAACCGCAGCCTGACCGACATCGGCGGCGGCCTGCTGCTGGTGCCCCAGTTCACCCTGGCGGCCGACACCAGGAGCGGCACCCGTCCCTCGTTCACGCCGGCCGCGCCGCCGGACGAAGGCAAGCGCCTGTTCGAGCATGTGGTGCGCCAGGCGAAATGGAAACATGGCATTGTTGAGACCGGTCAATTCGGGGCCGACATGCAGGTAAGCCTGGTCAACGACGGACCGGTGACGTTCTGGCTGCAGGTGAATCCTCCCGCGCCGCGTTGAACTTGTTCCGCGCGCGCCGGTCGAAGCGGCAGCGTATAAGGAGAGATAGCGATGAGACTATGGAGTGATTCCTTCCGCGACGGCGGCGTGATTCCGGGCGAGTTCGCCTTCGCCGTGCCCGACCCGGCCAGCCACGTGCGCCTGTCGGCCAACCGCAATCCGCACCTGGCCTGGGACGAAGTGCCGGCCGGGACCGAATCCCTGATCCTGTTCTGTATCGACGTGGACGTGCCCACCGTCGGCACCGACGTCAACCGCGAGGGCCGCAGCGTGCCCGAGGACCTGGCGCGGACCGAATTCTTCCACTGGTCCCTGGCGGACATCCCGCCGTCCACCCAGTCGATCGCGGCGGGCGAGTTTTCGGACCAGGTGACGCCGCGCGGCAAGAGCGGTCCCCAGGTCGCCGGCCACTCGCTGCGGCACGGCAAGAACGACTACACGGGCTGGTTCGCCTCGGATCCCGAGATGGCCGGCGACTACTACGGCTACGACGGGCCCTGCCCGCCGTGGAACGACGAGCGCATCCACCACTACGTCTTCCGCCTGTACGCGCTCGACGTGCCGCGCCTGCCGCTGGAAGGACCCTTCACCGGCCAGGAGGCGCGCGCCGCCATCCGCGGCCACATCCTGGACGAGGCGCAGCTCCTGTGCGCCTATTCGCTCAACCCCGCCGTGGCGGAGACGCTGACGGCATGACGCGGCTGGTCCTGATCCGCCACGGCGAGACCGCCTGGAACGCCGTGCGCCGGTTGCAGGGCCACATCGACATTCCCCTCAACGCGGAAGGCGAGCGCCAGGCCGCCGCGCTCGGCGCTGCCCTGGCGGGCGAGCGCATCGATGCCGTCGTCGCCAGCGATCTCGGACGCGCCCGCGCCACCGCGCACGCCGTCGCGCGCCACCACGGGCTGCCGGTGCACGAGGACGCGCGCCTGCGCGAGCGCTGCTACGGCGCCTTCGAAGGCCTCGACTACGACGCGATCGCGCGCCGCTATCCGGACGATTTCGCGGCCTGGCAGGCGCGCGCGGTCGACGCCGTGATGCCGGCCGGTGAACGCGCGGCCGAAAGCTTCCGGGCCTTCTACCAACGCACGACCACCGCCTTGCTGGAGTGGGCCGCGCGTCACCCCGGCCAGACGCTCGCCATCGTCGCCCACGGCGGCGTGCTCGAATGCGCCTACCGGGCCGCCCTCGACCTGCCGCTCGGCACCCCGCGCAGCTTCCCGATCCGGAACGCCAGCATCAACCGCTTCCAGGTGGCCGGCGGTAAGTTGGCGCTCACCAGCTGGGGCGAGGTCGATCACCTCGACCCGAAGGCGCTCGACGAACTGGCCTGAAGCACGTCATCCCCGCGCAGGCGGGGACCCCTGGTGCGAAGCGTGCCGCTACATTCAAGCGCAGAGGTTCCCGCGTCCGCGGGAATGACGGTTATGCAAAAATAGTGCTTAGTTTTTGAGCAGGTTCTGGGGTAAAATAGCCAGCTCCCCAGATCATTTCTCCCGCACTTGTCTCGTGTTTATCGGCCCTTATCAGCTGCGTAACAATGTGTTCGTCGCCCCCATGGCCGGCGTCACGGACCGCCCGTTCCGCCAGCTGTGCAAGCAGCTCGGGGCCGGCTATGCGGTGTCGGAAATGGCCGCGTCCAATCCGCGCCTGTGGGCCAGCGAAAAGTCCACGCGCCGCACCGACCACAGCGGCGAGATGGAGCCGAAGGCCGTGCAGATCGCCGGCGCGGTGCCGGAGGAACTGGCCGAATGCGCCAAGTTCAACGTCGAGCGCGGCGCCCAGATCATCGACATCAACATGGGCTGCCCGGTCAAGAAGGTGTGCAACAACTGGTGCGGCTCGGCCCTGCTGCAGCACGAGGACCTGGTGGCGCGCATCCTGGACGCGGTGGTGGCCGCGGTCGACGTGCCCGTCACCCTCAAATACCGCACCGGCTGGAACCGCGAGAACAAGAACGCCCTGCGCATCGCGCGCCTGGCCGAGCAGGCCGGCATCGCCATGCTGACCCTGCACGGCCGCACCCGCGCCGACGGCTACAAGGGCGCCGCCGAATACGACACCATCCGCGCCGTGAAGGCCGCCGTGCAGATTCCGGTGGTCGCCAACGGCGACATCACGACGCCCGAGAAGGCGAAGTTCGTCCTGGACTACACCGGCGCCGACGCCGTGATGGTGGGCCGCGCCGCCCAGGGCCGCCCGTGGATCTTCCGCGAGATCGACCACTACCTGCGCACCGGCGAACTGCTGCCTGCGCCGACCGTGGAGGAGGCGCGCGACCTGATGCTCGAACACCTGCCCGCGCACTACGCCTTCTACGGCGAGTACCTGGGCGTGCGTACCGCCCGCAAGCATATCGGCTGGTACGTGCAGGACCTGCCCGGCGGCGAAGCCTTCCGGCAGGAGATGAACCGGCTCGAGTCGACCGCGGAGCAGCTCGCGGCCGTGGCGCGGTTCTTCGACTCTCAACACGAACACGGCGAGCGGTTACAATACCGCCCCGCCGAAGAATTTGATGTCGCTTTGGCAGCGTAAGCAAGGACGAAGCAAGCATGAGCAAAGAGAGCATCCAGGAAGTCATCCAGCGCAGCCTCGAAGAATATTTCAACGACCTGGGCGAGCAGCAACCCTCGAATATCTACGACATGGTCGTACTGACCGTGGAAAAGCCGATCCTCGAAGTGGTGATGCTGCGCGCGGACGGCAACCAGTCGCAGGCGGCCCAGATGTTGGGCATCAACCGCAATACCCTGCGCAAGAAACTCCAGGAACACGGACTGTTATAGATCGCATCGCACCGGGTGGCCGTGCGGCGCGCGCGGGCCACGGCGTGCTCCGCACCGAATTTTCAACCCTTAGGCCACTCCCATGATCAAACAAGCTCTCATCTCCGTCTCCGACAAGACCGGCGTGCTCGACTTCGCGCGCGCGCTGGCGGCTCAGGGCGTGAAGATCCTGTCCACCGGCGGCACCGCCAAGCTCCTGGCCGATAACGGCGTGCAGGTGACCGAGGTGGCCGACTACACCGGCTTCCCGGAGATGCTGGACGGCCGCGTGAAGACGCTGCACCCGAAGGTCCACGGCGGCATCCTGGCGCGCCGCGACTTTCCGGAGCACGTGGCCAAGCTGGAAGAGCACAACATCCCGACCATCGACATGGTGGTGGTGAACCTGTATCCGTTCCAGGCCACCGTGGCCAAGGACGACTGCACCCTGGCCGACGCCATCGAGAATATCGACATCGGCGGCCCGACCATGTTGCGCTCCGCCGCCAAGAACCACAAGGACGTGGTGGTGGTGTGCGACCCGGCCGACTACGGCGCCGTGCTGGAGCAGATGAAGGGCGGCGAGATCTCGTACGACACCCGCTTCACGCTGGCCAAGAAGGTGTTCGCGCACACCGCGCAGTACGACGGCGCCATCACCAACTACCTGACCAGCCTGGGCGAGGACAAGCAGCACCAGACCCGCGCCGCCTATCCGCAGACCCTGAACCTGACGTTCGAGAAGGTGCAGGACATGCGCTACGGCGAGAACCCGCACCAGTCGGCCGCCTTCTACCGCGACCTGGTCCCGGTGCCGGGTGCGCTGGCCAACTACCGCCAGATCCAGGGCAAGGAACTCTCGTACAACAACATCGCCGACGCGGACGCCGCCTGGGAGTGCGTGAAGTCGCTGGGCGGCCTGGGCCAGCCGGCCGGCTGCGTGATCGTCAAGCACGCCAACCCGTGCGGCGTGGCGATCGGCGCCGACGCGCTGGACGCTTACTCGCGCGCCCTCAAGACCGACCCGACCTCGGCCTTCGGCGGCATCATCGCCTTCAACGTGGAAGTGGACGCCAAGGCCGCCGAGGCGATTGCCAAGCTGTTCGTCGAAGTGCTGATCGCCCCGTCTTTCACGGCCGACGCGCTGGCCATCATGGCGGCCAAGCAGAACGTGCGCCTGCTGGAGATCGCGCTGGGCGCGGGCCAGAATCCGCAGGACGTCAAGCGCGTCGGCGGCGGTCTGCTGGTGCAGTCGCCGGACGCCAAGCTGGTCGGCCTGGGCGAACTGCGCGTGGTGACCAAGAAGCAGCCCACCCAGCAGCAGCTCCAGGACCTGATGTTCGCCTGGCGCGTGGCCAAGTTCGTGAAGTCGAACGCGATCGTCTTCTGCGCGGGCGGCATGACCCTCGGCGTCGGCGCCGGCCAGATGAGCCGCATCGACTCCGCGCGCATCGCCTCCATCAAGGCGGAGAACGCGGGCCTGAGCCTGGCCGGTTCCGCCGTCGCGTCGGACGCGTTCTTCCCGTTCCGCGACGGCCTGGACGTGGTGGTGGACGCGGGCGCGACCTGCGTGATCCATCCGGGCGGCTCGATGCGCGACCAGGAAGTGATCGACGCGGCCGACGAACGCGGCGTCGTCATGCTGTACACCGGCACTCGCCATTTCCGCCATTAAGCTGCACACGGGGTGCGCGGCGCGGTAGTATTCGGGTCATGATTATTCTCGGCATCGACCCAGGGCTGCGCACCACCGGTTTTGGCGTCATCGAAAAGCAGGGCAACGGCCTGCGCTACCTCGCCTCGGGCACGATCAAGACCGATGCCTGCGAGGGCGAGCTGCCCGGCCGCCTGCGCATCATCCTGCACGGCGTGTCCGAGATCGTGCGCACCTACCGGCCCGCGGTGGCCGCCATCGAAAAAGTCTTCGTCAACGTGAACCCGCATACGACCCTGCTGCTCGGGCAGGCGCGCGGCGCGGCCATCACGGCCCTGGTAGGAGCGGACCTGCAGGTGGCGGAATATTCGCCGACCCAGATCAAGCAGGCGGTGGTCGGCACCGGACGCGCGGCCAAGGCCCAGGTGCAGGAGATGGTGGCGCGCCTGCTGGTGCTGCCCGGCCTGCCCGGCACCGACGCCGCCGATGCGCTCGGCGTGGCCATCTGCCATGCCAACAGTCACGACGCGCTGGCGCTGATCGGCGCCATGGCGCCCCAACTCAAAGGTCTGCGCATGAAGCGCGGCCGTCTCGTCTAGAACTTCACCCCATGATTGGCCGCCTCTCCGGAATCCTGCTTGAAAAAGCGCCGCCCCAGCTCCTGGTCGACTGCAACGGCGTCGGCTACGAAGTCGACGTGCCCATGTCGACCTACTACAACCTGCCGCACACGAACGAGCGCGTGACCCTGTTCACGCACCTGATCGTGCGCGAGGACGCGCACCTGCTGTTCGGTTTCGGCACGCCTGCCGAGCGGGCCCTGTTCCGTCAGCTGATCAAGATCTCCGGCGTCGGCGCGCGCACCGCGCTGGCCATCCTGTCCGGCATGACGGTGGCCGACCTGGCCCAGGCCGTGACGCTGCAGGAGGCGGGGCGCCTGGTGAAGATTCCCGGCATCGGCAAGAAGACCGCGGAGCGCCTGCTGCTGGAGCTGAAAGGCAAGCTGGGCGCCGACATCGGCGCGGTCGGCGGCGCGCCGCGCGACGAGACACAGTCCGACATCCTCAACGCGCTGGCCGCCTTGGGGTATTCTGACAAGGAGGCGTCCGCCGCGATCAAGAACCTGCCCGCCGGGTCCAGCGTTTCGGACGGCATCAAGTTTGCGCTGAAGGCGCTGTCCAAGGGCTAAGCGATGAGCATCCAGACCGACAATTTCGACCAGCCGCGCGTGGTGAGCGCGGCGCCGGCCTCGCCCAACGAGGAGGCCATCGAGCGCGCGCTGCGGCCCAAGCAGCTGGACGAATACGTCGGCCAGGAGAAGATCCGCGGCCAGCTCGAAATCTTCATCTCCGCCGCGCGCAAGCGCAGCGAAGCGCTCGACCACACCCTCCTGTTCGGGCCACCGGGCCTGGGCAAGACCACGCTCGCGCACATCATCGCGCGCGAGATGGGCGTGAACCTGCGCCAGACCTCGGGTCCGGTACTCGAGCGGCCGGGCGACCTGGCCGCCATCCTCACCAACCTCGAACCGAACGACGTGCTGTTCATCGACGAGATCCATCGCCTGTCGCCGGTGGTCGAGGAGATCCTGTACCCCGCGCTCGAGGACTACCAGATCGACATCATGATCGGGGAGGGGCCGGCCGCGCGTTCGGTCAAGCTGGACCTGCAGCCCTTCACGCTGGTGGGCGCGACGACGCGCGCCGGCATGCTCACCAATCCGCTGCGCGACCGTTTCGGCATCGTGGCACGCCTCGAGTTCTACAACAGCGAGGAACTGGCGCGCATCGTCATGCGCAGCGCCGACCTGCTCGGCGCACCCATCGTCGACGAGGGCGCGCGCGAGATCGCCAAGCGCGCGCGCGGCACGCCGCGTATCGCCAACCGCCTGCTGCGCCGGGTGCGCGACTACGCGGAAGTGAAGGGAACGGGCGAGATCACGCGTGAGATGGCCGATGCGGCCTTGGCCATGCTGGACGTGGACAAGGTCGGATTCGACCTGATGGACCGCAAGCTGCTCGAAGCGGTGCTGCTGAAATTCGGCGGCGGTCCGGTCGGCGTGGGCAACCTGGCCGCCGCGATCGGCGAAGAGGCCGATACCATCGAGGACGTGCTGGAACCCTACCTGATCCAGCAAGGCTACCTGCAGCGCACGCCGCGCGGCCGGGTGGCCACGCCGCTGGCCTACCAGCACTTCGGGCTGGCCGCCCCGCGCCTCAATCCCACCGGCGACCTGTGGGACACCAACGCCTGACCTGAGCGGCCGGCGACGTCAACGCATCGTGTCGAGGACGTATTCGGCGCTGCGCAGGTCGTCGCGGGCGTGGCGCAGGCGCTTGTCCATGTCGCGCAATTCGTGGCGCAGCTTTTCGCGGCGCTCGTCCGCCTCGGCGCGGATGCGCTTGCGGTCGTCGTCCTTGTCGGCAGCCTTCAGCCGCTTCGCCTCGTCCGCATCGACCTCGCGCAGCTCGTGCTGCAGGCGCGCGCTGCGCCGGTCCAGGTCTTCGACGCTGCCGCGCAAGTCATGCACCGCGTAGGCGGCCTGGTGCCGGCGCCGGAATTCAACGTCGAGCAGTGGCGGGCACACGCCTTCATAGGAGGAGCCGTTCAGGCCCAGCGGAATCGCATTCTCGATGCGGCAGTACTCGCGCAGGCCCTGGTCGCGGCCCGCGAGGTAGCGCGCGGTATCCGCCGCTACGCCGGCCTCGGCGCAGTCGTGGGCACGTTCGTCCAGCAGCGAGAGCGGCTTGCCCGCGAGGCCATCGCGCAAACCCAGGTCGCTCCAGTTGGCGACCTTGCATTCGTTGGGGG
>DASRUW010000009.1:0-4331 GCA_035655255.1 Telluria sp.
CGCAGGGAAGGCTCGTCCACCCCGGCCCCGTCGGCCAGGAAGGACGGGCCGCAGCGGGACAGGTCCGGCGCCGGCGGCGCGGCCGCCAGGCCGATGCCCAGGCGCGTGGCCTTTTTCTGAACGGTCTGCTGGACGCGCCACAGCAGTTCGGGCACGCCCATCAATTTGATGCGGTTGATTTTCCAGGCCAGTGAAGTCATGCGGAGCGGGATCCCAGTTGCCGATAGATGCGTTCGATGCGGGGCACGACGGCTTGCGCCGCGTACGCGTGTTCCACCTTGCGGCGGGCGGCGGCGCCCATGCGCCGGGCCAGGGCCGGGTCCGCGGCCAGGCGCGCCAGGCGGTCGGCCAGGGCTGCGACGTCGCCCGGCTGCACGAGGAAGCCCTCGATGCCGTCGGACACGGCTTCCGGGATGCCGCCGACCGGCGTGCTGACGATGGGCAGGCCGGCGGCCATGGCTTCGAGCACGCTCATGGGCAAGCCTTCGTTGTAGGACGGCAGCACGAACACGCTGGCACGGGCCAGTTCGCGCTGCTTGGCTTCGGCGCGCACCCAGCCCAGCACGTGCACGCGCGCGCCGATCCCGAGCGCCTCGGCGCGGGCGCGGACCTGGTCGAGTTCGCCATCGCCGCCGAGGTAGAGCTCGACCGGTGGCCCATCCGGGAGCCGGGCGAGCGCCTGCAGCAGGTCGTACGAGCCCTTCCCTTTGTTCAGACGCCCCAGGCACAGCACCTGCCCGCCGCGCCGCCCGTCCCAGTCCGGCACGGCGGCCGGCATCAGGACCGGGTTGCAGATCACGTCCACGTTGGGGTTGCGCGAGATGGAGCACACCCAGTCGCGCCAGGCCTGCGAGAGCACGATCACATGGGCCGCGCGGTCGAATACCCAGCGGATGAAGCGGCGCCGGAGCGGCCCGGATTCCTGCCCGTAGAAGATGCGGAACTCGCCCCCGTGCAGGTGCAGCACGGCCGGCTTGCGGAACAGGAAGGCCAGCAGGAAGAAGCCGGACTTGCGCCAGAAGCTGGCGCGCGAGGCGAGATGGATGTGCACCAGTCCCACCTGTCCGCTCAGCAGCATGCCGAGGAAGCGCAGGTAGCCTTGCAGCATGATGCGCAGCTTGGCCCAGGCCGAGCCGTCGCAGTGGCTGGCGATGTAGCGCACCGGGTAGCGCTCGAACAGGCCGGCGGCGGCGTACACATTGACCACCGCAGCGATGCCGCCCATCGTGTCGAGATGGGTACCGATCATCACGATGCGTTTCATGATTCGTTGACCACCCAGCGGAATTTCCCGGCCGCCGTGGTGGGCAGCTCCTCCTTGATCACCACGTCCACCTCCACCCGCGCATCGACCAGGTGGTGGATGTTGTGGACCAGCTGGTAGCGGTCGGCGTCCGAGAAGGCCGTGTCGGGCACCAGGCGCACTTCCCACCGGCCCGGCCCGATCTGCGCCACCTGCGAGCGGCGGATGTTCTCCACGCCCTTGAAGGCGAAGGTCAGCACCGAAGGGCTGACCACGCGGCCGTCGCTGCCGGTGATGCTGTCCTCGTACTTGCCGGTGACGGGCTCGATCACGGGGAAGGCGCGGCCGCAGGCGCAGCGGCCCGGCACGCGGCGGGTGCGGTCGGACAGGCGGTAGCGCACCAGCGGCATCGCCGCGTTGTGGAAGGTGGTGCCGGTGACGAAGCCCTCCTCGGCCGCCTCGCCATGCTCGTCGAGCAGCTCGACGTGCGAATAGTCCGGATTCAGGTGCATGGCGCCGTGTTCGCATTGGGTCGCGAAGGCGACGCGCTCGGCCATGCCGTACATGTCCATGATGCGCGCGCCGAGCCAGGTGAAGATCGCTTCGCGCTGGTGCGGGTACAGCGGCTCGGACGCCGTGAACACGACCGGGATCGCCAGCTTGCGGCCGCGCTGCTCCAGGTATCTGGCCAGGGTGTAGGCGGTGGACGGATAGGCCTGCAGCATGTCCGCGCCATAGGCCGCGAGCTGGTCGACGAGCGCATCCACGCACTCGTCCGTCAGATGGCGCGAGGACAGCAGCAGCTGTTTGTTGTAGCGGTTGTAGAACCAGTACGGCGGCGTACGCTGGCCGATCGGCACGATCAGGTCGCCGCGCAGGGTGGCGCGCTTCATGCCGCGCTGGAAGCCACCCCAGGTCCAGTGGCGCTGGATGAATTCGTTCTCGTAGAGGATGGAGCGCGGGCTGCGGAAGATGGTCAGCGGCGTGCCCGTGGTGCCGCTGGTCTTGCCGAGCGCATGCCAGGCCCGCTTGCGGCCGCCATTCGGGTACAGCAGGGCGCGCTCGGACAGCAGGGTCGCCTTGTCGATCACGGGGAACTGCTCGCGCAGCGCAGCCTCCGCCTCGTCCGGCGTGAAGTCGGCGCTGAGGCCGCGGTAGAACGGCAGCACGCGGATGGCGCGCTGCAGGCTCGCGTGCAGCAGGCGGCGCGCATGGGCGCGCAAGGCGCCCTCGTCGAGCAGCGCGTTGGCGGCGAGCTCGGCGGCGATCGGCCCGGTCAGGAGCGGATTGTCGCGGAACAGGAAGCGGCTGCCGTACAGGAATTCGTTTTTCAGTTGCGTCGTCATGGTTCACCTCAGGCGCGCAGGAATTGCTCGATCTCCTGGCCGGGACTGCCGCGCTGGCCGAGGCGGTCGCCGGCGCGGCGGATGGTCGCCGCCAGGCCGGCCCGGAAGCCGTCGTCGGACAGGGCGCGCTGCAAGGTGGCGCGCATGGCGGCCACGTCGTCTTGCGCGACGAAGCCGGGGTAGTCGTGGCCCAGGTACTCTTCGATGGCCTCGTGGCGCGTCGCGATCAGCGGCTTGCCGTTGCGCAGCACGCGCAGCAGGACGCTCTGTCCGCAGGCTTCGCCCTGGCTCTTGAGCGGCATGGCCACCACGCGGCAGCGGGCGAGCAGGCGCTCGAATTCCGTCTCCGGCAGGTCGCGGTGCACGGTGGCGTGGGTGGGCAGCGGCGCGCTGATCTGGTTGCGGCTGGAGGCCACGATGACGAGCGGGGCCGGCACGTCGGCGGCGGCGGCCAGCAGCAGGTCGTAGTCGCGGTTCGAATAGCCGCCGGTGAAGATGAAGCCGTCGTCCCCGACCTGCTCGGCGCGCCCGTCGAGCTCCTGGCGCCACAGGTGGCGGTACACGCGCCGGGGCGGGATGCCAACCGCCTCGACCAGGTTGCGCGCTTCGCCGGGCGAGAAGGTGATGAAGCCCAGTTCAGGCAGCTTGAGCAGGCGCCAGGCCAGGTTCACGATGCGGCGCGCGGCGGCGCCGTGCACGAAACAGGCCATCACGAGGATCTTGCAGGGGCGCGGCAGCAGGCGCAGCTTCATGGCCGCCAGCAGGGGCAAGGCTTGCCAACCGATCACGAGCACGCGGTCGGCGCGCGTCCAGCGCGGGCGGGCGCGCCAGAGCTTGGGGGTGAACATGGAGGCCAGAATGGCCAGCTTGCCGCGAAAGCGCGACGGCGCGACGTCGTCCGGGCCGAGGTTGGTGACGCGCGCACCGCCGGCGACGAGATGCTCGATCACGTCGCGGTAGCCGCCTTGTTGTGATAATAGAATGTGGATCATCGAAAAATCTTTCAAATTCGATAATCATTATGTCGGTTTCGACAGAAACGCCGAGCACGATTGACTCCCAATCGTGCGCGCCGTTAACGCAGGCTGAGATAACGCGCGGCAAGGCCTTCGGCCAGGACGCGGTAGCTCCGGTGTTGCTCGATAAAATCTGGACCGCGCGCGGCCCTGGCGCGGGCCGCCGCCCGGTCGGCGAAGATGGCGGCGACGCCCGCGGCCATGGCCTCCGGTGTGCTTTCCGTCAGCCAGCCGGCCCCGCTGGCGGACAGCACGCGCACCTGGTCGGGGGTGTCGTTGCCGACGCAGGGCACCGCCAGGGCAAGGTACTCCAGCAGCTTGGTGGGGGAACTGATATCGAACAGCTCGCCGCGCGGAATATAGGAGATGGCGGCGTCCGCGCCGGCCAGCAGCGGCAGCGCGGCGTCGGCCGCGAGCCAGCCGGTGATGTGCATGGCCGGTTCCAGGCCGAGGCGGCGCGCATGCCCGCGCAGCAGGTCGAGGTCGGAAGGCGTGGGCGAGTCGCCGATCAGCAACAGACGGGCAGCGGGAAAATCCCGGCGCAGGATGGCCAGCGTCTCGAGCACCTGATCGAGGTGGCGGGAACGGTCGAGCGTGCCGAGGTAGGCCAGCACGGGCACCTCTTCCCAGCCCGGCAGGCGGCGCGGCGCGACGCCGCCCCGGACCAGGCGCTCCGTGTCGACGCCCATGGGCACGGCCGTCATGCGCGCGCGCGGGATGCCGCGC
>DASRUW010000010.1:0-2222 GCA_035655255.1 Telluria sp.
CGTAATTGTCTAAGCATATGGGCGGTTCAGATAGCTTGAGACTATCACCCGCGCGCATCCCCGTCCAGTGCAGGAATTGCGTCGAGTCAAATTGCGCCTTGGAAAGAACCCAAATAATGGCCCCTGACCGGCAGAACAGGAGGCTTGGATGGGTGACGACATGCCAGCGCTGTGGGAGCGTCTGTGGGATGGGGGGACGGACAAGGCCTGGACTTTGCAGGATCACAAGCATTCCGTGGCGCGGGCGCTAGAGGACCTGCTCAATTCCCGGCAGGCCCTTGCCGACGCGCTGACCGATCACTTCGCGGAAGCTCGCCGTTCCATCCTGACTTACGGCCTGCGCGACTTTTCCGCCCTTAGCATCAGCTGCGCCGACGACCGCCGCCAGATCTGCAATGCGGTGGCGCTTGCCATCGAACGGCACGAACCGCGACTCCGCAACGTCCGCGCGACGCTGCGGCCGGATGGGAACGCGATCAACCGCCTGAGCTTCGTGATCCAGGCCAGCCTGCATATCGAGCAAGACGTGGAGGCCGTGCAATTCGACGGCACGCTGGAGCCGTCCGCGCAGCGTTGCACGGTCAGCCCGCGCCGCAATTGAACCGGAGCGACGCCATGACCGACAGCCTCGCCGATCTTCTCCGGCGCTATGAGCGGGAACGGCTGGAACAGCGCACCGGCGGCTACGCCTTTGCCCAGCGCTTTCCCGCGGAGGCGGCCGCGCTGGGCCTGACCACGGGCGGCGCCGCCCATCCGCATACGCAGGCGCTGCTCGATGCGCTGAGCTTCGCCAACGCCAGGACGCGCGAGCAGCTGGACCGAAACCTTGAGCAGTTCGCACGCGACCTGCTGTCGGCCCTGTTTCCGTTCGCCGTGCGGCCGCTGCCGCCCTACTCGATCGTCCAATTCGCGGGCGCACCCCGGCCCGGAGCAACGGGCGTCGTCCCGCGCGGCACCGCCCTGTTCGCCTCCCATGGCGGCGGGACGCGCTGCCAGTTCAGGACCTGTTACGACACCGAACTGACGCCCCTGTCGCTGGCAGCGGCCGCGTTCTCGCGCGACGTGCAGGCACCACCTGGCGTGTTCGCTGGCGCGCAGGTGCAGGCGCTGCTCAGCATCGCATTCACCTGCCCGATTCCCTTGCAGGACCTGGCTGCGGACCATGTGCGCGTGTTCATCGATGCCGACCGCCTGCAGGCATCGGCCCTGCGCGATGCCCTCTTCCTGCGTGCCTGCGCGGCGTGCACGGAAGACGGCACCGGACACTGGCGTGTCCTGCCTGGCATGCCGATCCGCTCCATCGGCTTCGGCCCCGGCGAGACCATCCTTCCTCCCGAAGCACGCACTCCACCCGCCAACCAGGCGCTGCTGGAGTACTTCGCCTATCCGGAGAAATTCAATTTCTTCGATCTGGACCTCGACATGATTCGCCGCCAGCTGCCGGCCGGCAGCCACGGGTTCCAGCTCCATCTCGGCCTGCATCTGAACCACGGTGAAGGCGCGCTCGAACGCGTGCTCGCGCCCCTGTCCGCCGCCAACCTGCGCCTCGGATGCACACCTGTTGTCAACCTGTTCGCGGCATCGGCCTGCCCGGTCTATCGGGACTACACGAAATCCGACTATGTCCTCCTGCCCAATGCGCTGCGCCCGGCCGATTACGAAATCTACAGCGTCGATGCCGTCACCTCAGTCGCGAAGTCGGCGGCGAGGATCCGCACGACGCAGTTTCACCCCTACCACTCACTGAAGCACGGACAGGCCGGCAGCGCGCGCCCGAGCTACTGGCTGATGCGGCGCGACGAACGCATGGCCGACATTCGGCCCGGCTTCGAGACCAGCATTGCGTTCATCGACGCCGAATTCGATCCGCTCGGCGCGGACGCCAGCGTGATGTCGGTTGATCTCACCTGCAGCAACCGCGACCTGGCCACCACCTTGGCAATCGGCGCGCGCGACGGCGACCTGCGCATGGCGAGCGGGCAAGCGGCCGGGCCAGTACGCCTGCTGCGCCACCCTTCCCCAACCCGCCGTCTGCCGGCTCGCGAGCAATGGCGCCTGGTCTCGCATCTTGCGGTCAACCTGAACTCCCTCCTGCAACCGGACCTGGACGCCCTGAAGGAGCTCCTCACGCTGCATGATAGCGTCCGCGTCGCCGCGAGCCAGAGCCAGATCGGCGGACTCGCCGCGATCGCGTGGGACGACTGCATCCTCCCCTACCGAAA
>DASRUW010000011.1:0-6731 GCA_035655255.1 Telluria sp.
GGACGCGCCCGTTGCCGAAGTCCGTGCCGGGCGCCAGCATGAACTTGTCGCCGTAGCCGGTGGAGGCGCGGAAGTTCGGCTGGAACACCGCATAGCCGCGCGTGGCCATCCACTGGACGAACCACTCGTAGCCGCTTTCGAAATGGCTCCACGGGCCGCCGTGCACCACCGTGATCAGGGGCGCCTTGGCCGCGTCCCGGCCGGGCGGCAGGGTCAGGTAGCCGCGGATGGTGCGCCCGTCCGAGGCGGGGTAGGCGAT
The DNA here is from genome assembly GCA_035655255.1 of Telluria sp. Lineage (GTDB taxonomy): Bacteria > Pseudomonadota > Gammaproteobacteria > Burkholderiales > Burkholderiaceae_D > Telluria. The sequence goes on from DASRUW010000011.1 coordinate 260, forward strand.
CGGGTACTTGGCGGCGAGCTGGGCTTCGCCGAGTGGCTTGTCCTGGGCCCGTTCGTCCTCCAGCACGGCGGCGAAGCTGTGGCGGGCCGGCTCGTACAGCCAGTAGCGGGGCTGGCCGAGCGTGGCCGCGGTCTCGGTCAGCAGCCAGCGGCCGGCGGACGGCGCGATGGCGATGTTCGATTGCGGGAAGCGCGCGGCGATGTCGGCGGCCGCGCGGCGCGCTGCGCCGGTCAGGCCGGCGTAGTGGACTTGCGGCAGGCGGAAGGCAGCGAACAGCGGCAGTTGGCTGGCCGGGTCCAGCACCACGCTGCCCAGGTCGGCGACGCCCTGCGGGTCGGCCTGGCGCAGGCGGCGCGCGCCGCTGGCCACGTCGACGTCGACCAGGGCGGCGCGGTCGTCCTGCCAGGTGGTCACCAGGGACAGATGCCTGCCGTCGGGCGTGGCGGCGGCCAGCGAACAGCGCCGCAGCGGCAGGCAGCGCGTCACTTCCACCCATTTGCCGTGGCGCGGGCGCGCGATGATCTGGCTGTAGTCGGCCGCATAGGTCTTGATGAAGGCGGGCTTGCCGTCCGGGCCGACCAGCAGGTCGCGCGCCTTGGCGGCGCCGGTGTACAGGGTTTCGCGCTTGCCGTCGGCGCCGACCCGTTCGACGCTGAAGGTCCGCGCGGCCGGGTCGGCGTCCCCGACCAGCACGTGGTGGGGCAGGACGGGATCGACCGCGATCATCTGCTGGTCGCGCTTGCGGTCGAACGCGGCCACGCGCGCTGCGCTGCCGTCGGCCAGGCGGAACACGGACAGCTCCTTGCCGCTGTCGAGGAACAGGACGCTGCCGTCGCGTGCCCAGCTGATGTCCGTGCGCGGCAGATCCTTCAGCACTTCGCGCGACCTTCCGGCGGAGATGTCGTACAAGTGCAGCGCCGCGCCGCTTCCTTCGACGGTCAGGTAGGCGAGCTGGGTGCCGTCCGGCGACAGCTCGACGTCCTGCAGCCGCGGGCGGCGCACCAGGTCGGCCAGTTCGGCGGCGGCGACCGGCGTACGCGCCGCGGCATCGGCCGCGATGCGGCGCAGCGCCGGTTCCGAGGCGCCGGCGCCGGCGGCGCACAGCAGCAGCGCGCCCAGCGCCGGGTAAAGGGGGGCCTTCCGGCCCGCGCGGGTCGGTGTCGTCATGGATGTCTCCTTGGGTGGTTGGGAGGGAGGTCAGGCCGCCGGCACGGCGGACGGCGGGGCCGCCGCCTGCGGACGGAACAGGGTGCGCGGCTGCAGGACCGCGAGCGCGCACAGCGCGGGCAGGCCAAGCAGCAGACAGGAGGCGAGCCAGTAGCGCCTGAGCGCCGGCGGCGCGGCGCAGGCGCGCAGCCACCACGCCGCGCCGGCCGCGGCCAGCAGACTGCCGGCCAGCGCCGCCAGCCAGGCGGCGCGCGGCCGCGGCAGCAGCAGCGGGTTCGGAACCGTGGCGGCGGCATCGGGCACGCGGCCGGTGTCGTAGGCGAGGCGCGGCAAGGTCACCAGGGCGTGCAGGAGCGGCGAGAACCACCAGTCCTTGTGTTCGAACAGCGGCGGAAAATCATGCGTCAGCGCGCGCCGCGCCACCGTGCGTGAGCGGCCGGCGGCATCGACGTGCATGACGATCTGCTGCGCGCCCTGGATGCCCTCGAGCGCCGCGCGGCCGTACAGGAAGGACACCACGCTCCCGTCGAGCAGCGGCAGGATGTCGATCCGGGCCAGGTCGCTCAACGGACGCGGCAGCGCGACGGAATAGGCGGGCTCGAGCCGGTCGTCGTCCGCGCCGCGGAACACCAGCAGGCGCGTGTTGGTGAGCAGGTAGGAGCGCTGGCCCGCCTGCTCGGGAAAGCCGGCGAACATCTCGTTTGCGGCGACCGCGGCGAGCTCGCGCCAGCCGCTGCCATCCTTGTCCATGCGGTACAGGTGATGCGGCGTGGCGAACAGCACGTGCCCGTGCGCGGGCATGATCTCGGGTGGCGTTTCGAACGGCGCCGTGCTGCCGCGGCCCGCGCTGCCGAAGCTGCCGGCAGGCGCGCCGGTGATGTGGTGGCGGCCTTCGAAGCGCATGCTGTCATGGCTGAAGGTCCAGTCGATGCCGCCGTCGTTCCAGGTCGTCTCGTTCACATTGGTCAGCGCATGGCGCACGGGGTAGCGCACCAGGTCCGGGTAGAGCTGGACCGGCTCGGCCAGCGCCGCCTGGCGGATCCACACGGGCGCCTCCGGATCGGTGGCGGTCGACAGGCCGAGCTGCAGGAGCTGCGCGCCCGTCGCGCGGCTCGCTTCCGTGAAGCCGCCGGCGGGCGGCACTTCGCGGTTCAGCGGATGCACGCCCAGCAGGATCTCCGCGTACTGGTAGGCCAGCGAACCGGCCCACAGCAGGACGAAATAAAAGCTGATCTGCAGCGGCAGCGCCACCAGCATCTGCGTGCCCGCGCGCGTGGATGGCGCGGTGCGGTCCGGCTTGAACGCGGCGGCGGCGATCCATGCGAGCAACAGCAGGCACAGCACGCCGGGCAGCAGCAGGGCGAAGCCGGACGCGGGATAGAGCAGCACCAGCGGCGGCAGCACCAGGATGACGAAGGCGCTGCGGCTGCGGCTCAGGGCGATGCAGGCGCCGCACTGCCAGGCGCACAGGCAGAACAGCAGCAGCTGGAGCGGCAGCAGGTAGTGGCGCAGGTCCACCACGCGCGTGCCGAGGGTGTCGATCAGTGCCGTCATGGCCAGCACCGGCAGCGCCAGCACGGCCAGGATCAGGGTGGCGCTGGCCGCCGCGATGGCGGCGAAGATGCGCCGCGGTGGCAGGGGGCGGTGCAGGAGCCACAGCCAGCGCCCCGGCTGGCGGTAGGTGCCGAACTGGTACAGCGCCAGCGCCGCGCAGGGCAGCAGGTACAGGAACAGCACCAGCAGGCTGGCTTCGCGCCCGAACTGGAGCGGGTTGCTGAGCTGGTTCAGGAACAGGAGCGCCAGCAGGTGCAGCGCGAGCGCGATGAGGGCCGTGTTGCGGAAGCGGGCCAGTTCGCTCAGGTAGATATCTCGCATGGCGTGTCCTCAGGCGGCGCGGGTGGTGGAGACGTGGCCGGCGGCGAGCATGCCGTTGACGGCGCGGTCCAGGCTGACGGGCATGTGCTGCACGGTGCGCGCGCCGAGCAGCTTGAGGCGCGCCGCCGTGTCATCGCCCTGGCCGTACACGATCAGGTGGGTCAGCCCGTCGATGCGCTGGCGCTGCAGCAGGCCGGGCAGGTCGGCCAGCCCGGGCGGCTCCTGGAACGGGAACTCGGCCACCCACAGCGCCGTGCGCGCCGTGAATTCGTGCGGCGCGGCCATCAGGCGCAGGCGGCCGCGCTCCAGGATCACCAGGTTGTCGGCCAGGCGCTCCACTTCCTCCATCTGGTGCGAGCAGTAGACGATGGTGGCGCCGTCGTCGAAACCGGCCGCCATCAGCGCGTCGAGAAAGGCGCGCTTGGCCACCACGTCCAGGCCGAGCGTGGGTTCGTCGAGAATCAGCAATTCCGGGCGCTGGGCCAGGGCCATGGCCAGGTTCACGCCGGCCCGTTCGCCGCGCGAGAGCTGGGCCACCTTCTGCGCGGGCAGGACGTTGAAGTGGCGCACCACCTCGCGGTAGCGCTCCTCGCTCCAGTGCGGATACTGGCGGCGCTGCATGCGCGCCAGGGCGTCGATCCGCATCCAGCCGGGCAGGGTGTGCTCCTCGTTGACGAAGCCGATGCGCCCGCGCAGTTCCGGCGACACCGCCGTGCTGGCGCAGCCGAGGATGGCCGCGCTGCCGGCGGTGGCGGAGGTAAAGCCGAGCAGGACGCGAAACAGCGAGGACTTGCCCGCACCGTTGGCGCCCACCAGGGCGTGGATGCCGCCGCAGGGCAGGGCCAGGGTCAGGCCGTCGAGCGCGGTCTTGGCGCCGTAGCGCAGGACCAGGTCGCGGGTTTCGAGCGCGTTCATGCCGTCTTCTTCGGCGCGAGCTGGGCCAGTTCGCCGGCCACGCGCTCGAGGATGGCGTCGGCCGGGTAGTTCAGGCCGATGACGTCGCCGACGAAGCGGTCCACCGCTTCATCGAGGCGGCGGCGGCGCTCGCCGTCGGACAAGAGCTGGCGCGGCGGCGCGACGAACACGCCCAGGCCGGCGCGTGCCTCGAGCCAGCCCTCGGCGGTCAGCTCCGCATAGGCCTTGGCCACCGTGTTCGGATTGATCGACAGCTGCAGCGCCAGCCCGCGCACGCTGGGGAGCGAGGCGCCGACCGCCAGCTCGCCGGCGGCGATCAGGCGCTTGACGCCGTCGGTGATCTGGCGGTTGATCGGGCGCGGATCGCCGGTGGCGATCTGCAGCATCAGGGGACTGCGGCGGCTCATGGCGCCCTCCGGATTTAACTGTACTAGGACGCATAGTACAGTCAACCGGCGCGCGGTGCAAGCACAACCGGGAACCCGAAACCCGCTGCTATTTGCGGGCGTACTTCCAGTTGCGCGACTTGCCCTCGCTGAGCCATTCGATGGTCTGCAGCAGGCGCTTGGCGCGGGTCGGCTCGGTCTTGGCCTCTTCCAGCCACTCGATGTATTCGCGCCGGTGGCTCGGGCTGAAGGCGTCGAAAGCGGCTCGGGCGGCCGCGTTGCGCTCCAGTGCGGCGCTTAGGTAGGACGGCACGGCCGCAGCGGGGCGCTTGGCCGCGGGCCGCGCGCGCGCCGGGGCCGGACGGCCGTCCGCGTTGAGCTTGACGGCCTGCTTCACGTAGGCGATCAGCTTGGCCTTGGGCGGCAGATCCTTGACCGAGGTGATGCGGCCCAGGTGACCCATCGCGCCGCCGCCGGCCGGATAGCCGAACACCAGCTCCCCCTTCCAGAAACTCACCGCGCAATGCGCCTTGAACGCGGCCATGCTGCACACGATGCCGTTGTGGACGAAGTGGGGCATGCTCCACTTCATGGTCTCTTCGATGTCCGGGCAGGCCGCGTGCACCACCGCGCGGACGTGTTCGAGGATGGGCCGGGCGAAGTCGGCGGACTTGGCGATATAGGCGTCGATGCGCGGGTCTTCCATGGCGGCTCCTCACGGTTGAGCAAGATCGTGCCGAGCATACCAAGGATTTCCGAGAATGGTGAACGCAGCGAGGCGGCGCCGTGAGCACGCCAATCGGATGCATTGACAGCGGCGGCGGGCCGCCGGAAGATGGAAAAATGGAAGCGCGGGTATCAGCTCTGGAGCAAACGACGGCCGAGGTCCGCGAGCGCTTGGCGCGGATCGAGGCGACCATGGCGACCAAGGATGATGTCAGCGCCTTGATCAAGTGGATGGTTGGACTGGACATCGGCATCAGCGCAGCCGCCATCACCATCATCACGTTTGTGCTGAACCATGCGGCGCCGCCGCGCGCGCCGGTGCCCCAGATCCTGCAGCCGCCGCCAACGGTGATCGTCGTGCCGCCGGCCGCGTCGCCGCGGTAGGGGGACAAAAAAAATGCCCCGCGCGTGCGGGGCATTTTGCTGGTGCGGGGACCAGGACGATTACATCATGCCGTCCATGCCGCCCATGCCACCCATGCCGCCCATGCCACCCATGCCGCCGGCAGCCGGCTTGTCTTCCGCCAGTTCCGACACCATGCAATCGGTGGTCAGCATCAGGCCGGCGATCGAAGCCGCGTTCTGCAGGGCCGAACGGGTCACCTTGGCCGGGTCCAGCACGCCCATCTCCACCATGTCGCCATAGGTGTCGTTGGCCGCGTTGTAGCCGAAGTTGGTGGCCGAGCTGTCCAGCACCTTCGCCACCACCACCGACGGCTCGCCGCCGGCGTTGGAGACGATCATGCGCAGCGGCTCTTCCATCGCGCGCAGCACGATCTTGATGCCGGCGTCCTGGTCCGGGTTGTCGCCTTTCAGGGTCAGCTTGGAGCGGGCGCGCAGCAGGGCCACGCCGCCGCCCGGCACGATGCCTTCTTCCACCGCGGCGCGGGTCGCGTGCAGGGCGTCTTCCACGCGCGCCTTCTTCTCCTTCATCTCGACTTCGGTCGCGGCGCCGACCTTGATCACCGCCACGCCGCCGGCCAGCTTGGCCACGCGTTCCTGCAGCTTCTCACGGTCGTAGTCGGAGGTCGCTTCCTCGATCTGCACGCGGATCTGCTTGACGCGCGCTTCGATGTTGGCGGCCGAACCGGCGCCGTCGATGATGATGGTGTTTTCCTTGCCCACTTCGATGCGCTTGGCCTGGCCCAGTTCGGCCAGCGAGATTTTTCCAGCGTCAGGCCGACTTCTTCAGCCACCACCTGGCCGCCGGTCAGGATGGCGATGTCTTCCAGCATGGCCTTGCGACGGTCGCCGAAGCCCGGGGCCTTGACGGCCACGACTTTCAGGATGCCGCGGATGGTGTTGACCACCAGGGTGGCCAGGGCTTCGCCCTCGACTTCCTCGGCGATGATCAGCAGCGGACGGCTGGCCTTGGCCACTTGCTCCAGCGTCGGCAGCAGGTC
>DASRUW010000012.1:0-10795 GCA_035655255.1 Telluria sp.
GCCCGGCGCCGCGGCTGCCGTCAACCAGGTGGCCGAGGCCATGCGCAAACTCGGCGCCAAGGTCACGCTGCAGCCGGCCAAGGTTCACCACTGGGTGCGCGGCGTCGAAACGGGGGAGCTGGTCGACTACGCCGGCCGCCCGGCCGGTCTGTCGCAGAAGATCGTATTGACTGCCCTCGGCATGTCCGGCGCCACCGCGCCCCAAGGCTTGACCGCGCCGGTGCTGGTGGTGCACAGCTTCGACGAGCTGAAGGCGCGCAGCGCCGAAGTCAAAGGCAAGATCGTCCTGTTCGACGTGGCTTTCGACCAGCACAAGGCCGACCGCGGGTTGGCCGGGCCGGCCTACGGCGAGGCGGTTGCCTACCGCGGCGCCGGGCCGCGCATGGCTGCCGACCTGGGCGCCGTCGGCGCGCTGGTGCGCTCGGTCGGGGGCGCCGACTTCCGCATCCCGCACACTGGATTTACCGGCTTCGGCCAGCGCGCGCCGATTCCGGCGGCCGCCGTCACGGCCGAAGATGCGATGCTGATGACGCGCCTGTCCGCGCGCGGCCCGCTCACCATGAAGCTCACGCTCACGCCGCAGATCCTGCCGGACGTCGACAGCTTCAACGTCATCGCCGACTGGCCGGGCACGGACAAGAAGGACGAAGTGGTGATCGTTTCCGGCCACCTCGATTCCTGGGACCTCGCGACCGGCGCCAACGACGACGGCAGCGGCGTCGTCACGGCGATGGCTGTCATCGACACGCTCCACAAGCTCGACTTCCACCCGCGCCGCACCATTCGCGTGGTCGCCTGGATGGACGAGGAAACGGGCGGGCAGGGCGCGCTCGCGTACAAGGAAGCGGAAAAGGGCAGCGTAGCGAAGCATTTCGCCGCGATCGAGAACGATTCGGGCTCGGGCCACCCGTTCGGCTTCAAGGGCAGCATTCCGGCATCGGCGGAAGCGCTGTTCAAGCCTTTGCAGAAGGCGCTTGAACCCATCGGCGCCGGCGTGTTCCAGCGCGAGGATCTGCTGGGCACGGGGGACCTGTATCCGCTCGAACAGGCCGGCGTGCCGAGCTTCGAGCCGGTCATCGACACCTCGAAGTACTTCCACTACCACCACACGCCGGCCGATACGCTCGACAAGGTTGATCCGGACGACCTGCGCCGGCACGCTACCGTCATGACGGCCCTGGCCTGGTACCTGGCCAACTTGGACGAGCCGATCGGTCATGCGCCGGGCGCCGACAAACATTGAGCTGCGCTAGACTGCCTGCGTGAACCAGCGCAGGCAGAGGAGGCAATCATGGGAAAACCGTACGAGACAACGCAGCCCGAGCGCAGCGAGATCGACGCCATGCGCGGTGTGGTTGCCGTCGATTTCGGCACCAACTGGTGCGGCTATTGTAATGGCGCGGCGGCTGACATCGAGGAAGCCCTGGCCGGCTTCCCGCAGGTGAAGCACATCAAGGCCGAGGACGGGCCGGGCCGGCCGCTCGGCCGTTCGTTCCGCGTCAAGCTGTGGCCGACGGTGGTGGTGATGAAGGACGGCGTCGAAACGGGCCGGGTGGTGCGCCCGGCGGCGCCGGAAGAATTGCGCAAGATCTTGCAGGAAGCGGCCGCGTAGGCGGCGCGTGGTGCCCGGAGCCGGGATCGAACCGGCACGCCATTGCTGGCACGAGATTTTAAGTCTCGGGTGTCTACCAGTTTCACCATCCGGGCGGCGCGCGAGATTCTAGCATGCCGGCTCGGCCATGGTGTACGATGCGTACCGCTTTACATCTCGGGACTCCGCTTTGAACATCACCATCAATGAGGAACTGCGTTCCTTCGTCGATCCGCTCACACCCAATGAATACGCCGCCCTGGAACGCTCGCTGCTGGCTGAAGGCTGCCGCGACGCCCTGGTGCTGTGGGGCGATGTGCTGATCGACGGCCACAACCGCTACGACATCTGCCGCAAGCACGGCATCGAATTTCGCACCGTCCAGAACGACCGCTTCGGTTCCATCGACGACGTCATGCTCTGGATGATCGATAACCACCTGGCCCGCCGCAGCGTGTCGGACTACCAGCGCGGCGTGCTCGCGCTGCGCAAGAAGGACATCGTCACCGCGCGCGCCGTCCAGGCCGCGCCGCCGCCCGCAGCCGAAGCCGCGCCCGAACAGGCGCCGGCCGAAGCGCCGCCCGCGCCGGTCATCAAGCGCGAGGAGCTGGCGCGCGAGGCGCGCATCTCCGCCAACACCATCAGCCAAATCGAACGGATCCAGAAGGCCGCCACGCCACAACTGGTGGAGGCGGTGCGCCAGGGGACGATCTCGATCAACGCCGCCGCCAACGTGGCCACCTTGCCGGAAGCGGTGCAGATCGCCGCCGTCGCGGGCGGCCGCAAGGAGCTCCAGCAGCTCGCGCGCCAGGTGCGCGAAACCAAGGCCGCGACGCGCCCGCCGCGCGCGCCCAAGGAGGACGGCGAAGCCGACGCTCCGCCCACCCGCGGCTCGGACGATGAACTGATCACGCTGCGCGCCCAGGTCGCGGTGCTCAAGCAGCGCGTGACCGAACTGACGGCGGAAAACGCCGCCCTGAAGGACCAACTCGCCTCCCGCTGAACCCGAAAGGACTCCGATGACACCGATCCGCCTCGCCCTCGTGCTCAGTATCGCCGTCGCGTCGTTTTCCAGCCTGCCCGCGTACGCCGTGGCGCCCGTCGCGGCGGCCGCCCAGCACAGCCTGGAGCTGCAACGCTGGAAGGCCACCGCGCAACGCGTGACCATCATGCGCGACAAGTGGGGCGTTCCCCACGTCTTCGGCAAGACGGATGCGGACGCGGTGTTCGGCGTGCTGTACGCGCAGGCGGAGGACGACTTCAACCGGGTCGAACTCAATTACATCAACGCGCTGGGCCGGCTGGCCGAGGTCGAGGGCGAGCACGAAATCTGGCGCGATCTGCGCATGAAGATGTACATCACGCCGGCCGACATGCGCGCCAAGTACGCGGCCAGCCCGGCGTGGCTGAAGAAGCTGATGGTCGGCTTCGCGGATGGCCTGAACTACTTCCTGCACACGCATCCCGAGGTCAAGCCGAAGCTGATCACGCATTTCGAGCCCTGGATGGCGCTGGCCTTCAGCGAAGGCAGCATCGGCGGCGACATCGAGACGATCAACCTCAAGCAGCTGGAAGCCTTCTACGAGGGCGAGCCCGCGCTGGCCTGGCACGCGCCGGAGCAGGAGCCGCGCGGCTCGAACGGTTTCGCCATCGCCCCCAAGCTGACCGCCAACGGCCACGCCCTGCTGCTGATTAACCCGCACACCTCGTTCTACTTCCGTCCCGAAGTCCACATGGTGAGCGGGGAGGGCCTGAACGCCTACGGCGCCGTGACCTGGGGCCAGTTCTTCATCTACCAGGGCTTCAACGAGCGCCTGGGCTGGATGCACACCTCGGGCGGCGGCGACGTGATCGACGAATATCTGGAAACGGTAAGCCGCCGCGACGGCAAGCTGTACTACAAGTACGGCGGCGCCGAACGTCCGCTCAAGGCCGTACCGGTACAGCTCCCGTACAAGACGCCGAACGGCATGGCCAGCCGTACCGTGACAGCCTACTTCACGCACCACGGACCGGTGGTGCGCAAGGCCGACGGCAAATGGGTCGCGGTGAGCATGATGAACGACCCGATGCACGCCCTGGAACAGTCCTACCTGCGCACCAAGGCGCGCAACTACGCCGAGTTCCGCAAGGTGATGGAGTTGCGCACCAACTCGTCCAACAACACGGTGTACGCGGACGCGGACGGGAACATTGCCTACTTCCACGGTAACTTCATCCCCAGGCGCGATCCGCGCTTCGACTTCCGCCATCCGGTCGACGGCAGCGACCCGGCCACGGACTGGAAGGGCCTGCACGCGGTGGGCGAGACCATCAACCTGTTCAACCCGCCCAACGGCTGGCTCATGAACACCAACAACTGGCCGTTCTCCGCCGCCGGCGCCTACAGCCCGCGCCAGGCCGACTACCCGCAGTACATGTGGTCCTTGCCGGAGAATGCGCGCGGACGCCACGCCGTTCGCGTGCTGGAAGGCGCGCACGACGTCACCCTGGACAGCCTCATCGCCAAGGCCTACGACAGCTATCTGACGGCGTTCGAACCCCTGATCCCGGCCCTGCTAATGGACTACGACGCGCTGCCCGCCTCCGATCCGCGCAAGGCGCAGCTGGCCGGGCAGGCGGAGGCGCTGCGCGGCTGGAACCTGCGCTTCGCCGTCGATTCCGTGCCGACCTCGCTGGCCGTGTACTGGGCCCAGGACCTGGTGGAGCATGCGGCCAAGGCCGCCCGCGCCAAGGAGACGCCGGTGGTCGACTACGTCACCGCCAACGCCACGGCGCAGGAGCGGCTCGATTCACTGGCCCGCGCCAGCGCGCGCCTGACGGCGGACTTCGGCACCTGGAAAACGCCGTGGGGCGAGATCAACCGCTTCCAGCGCGCCTCCGGGGCCGTCGACCAGCAATACGACGACAGCAAGCCGAGCTTTCCGGTCGCCTTCACCTCGGCCAACTGGGGCTCGCTGGCCTCGTTCGGCATGGTCGCGCAGCAGAAGACGAAGCGCATCTACGGCGACCGCGGAAACAGCTTCGTGGCGGCGGTCGAATTCGGGCCGCGGATCAAGGCCAAGAGCGTGCTGGCGGGCGGCGAAAATGCCAATCCGTCCTCCCCGCACTTCAACGACCAGGGCGAGATGTACAGCAAGGGACAGTTCAAGGATGTCCTGTTCTACAAGGAGGACATCGAACGCCAGCTGGAGCGTCGATATCATCCGGGTGAGTGAGGGCGGGGACGCGCTATAATCGCGCACCTCCATTCTCCTGAACCAGAGCAGCGTGGCAAAACTGTACTTCCGTTACTCGGCGATGAACGCCGGCAAATCGACGTCCTTGCTGCAGGTGGCGCACAACTACGAAGAGCAGGGCCAGAAGGTCAAGCTATACACGTCCGCCATCGACGACCGCTACGGGGTGGGCCGCATCACCTCGCGCCTCGGACCCCAGCGCGAGGTCGGCCTGTTCGATGCCGGCACCGATTTCCTGGCCAGCGCGCCCCCCGTGGCCTGCGTCCTGATCGACGAGGCGCAGTTCCTCACGCCGGACCAGGTGCGCCAGCTGCACCAGCTGGCCCAGGTGCGCGGGGTGCCGGTGATCTGTTACGGCCTGCGCAGCGACTTCCGCGGCGATCCCTTCCCCGGATCGGCCTACCTGCTGGCGCTGGCCGACGACATCGAGGAAATCAAGAACATCTGCACCTGCGGGAAGAAGGCCACGATGAACATCCGCGTGGACGAACAGGGCGAGCGCATCCGCGAAGGCGAGCAGGTGAGCATCGGCGGTAACGACCGCTACCGCCAGGCCTGCGGCCGTTGTTTCTACACGGGCTAGCAGATGGACCTGGCGAGCTGCCGCGCCATCGCGCCTGCCTTCGCCTGCCAGAACACCGACGTTCTGGTCTACCTGATTCCGTCCTTCGCCATGGCGGTCATCATCCGCATGCTGGCCTCGGCCGGTCCGGGGGGCTTTATTTTCCTGGTGCTGGGGACCTTCTGCCACGAGGGAACCCATGCCCTGGTGGGGCTGCTCACCAACGCCCGCCCGCGCGGCTTCACCATCTGGCCGGAGCGGTCCGGCCCCCACCGCTGGCGGCTTGGCTCCGTCACCTTTCACCATATCACCTGGTACAACGCCGCCCCGGCCGCGCTGGCGCCCTTGTTGCTGCTGGTAATTCCTTTCGCCGTGGCCTGGTGGCGCACCCGCCATCCCTGGCATTTCCAGCCCCGGGATCTGCTGTTGACACTACTCATCGCCCCCCAGCTCTTGTCCTTCTGGCCATCGGTGACGGACTGGAAGGTGGCGGCGCGCTCCTGGCCTTATCTCTTCATTATTGGCGGGGTGTGGTGGTGGCGTTTCAAAATGTAAGAAACAGGTGTTGCGCGCTGGATTTGTCCCGCATTCCTGTAGAATGAGCCGCAGCCGGGACTTGGATTGCGTGACTCCGCCCGCATGTGTTGCCGTATCACGCTGGAGGAAGTAATGAAGAGAAAGATGTTGGTAGCGGCCCTGATCGTCGGCATGTCCGCACACTTCGCCATCGGCCAGCCCGAAAAGGCCGCCGCGGGCCCGATGAAGCCGACCGCGTCCCAGACCCAAGCGGCCCTGTGGGCCTCGCGCCTGATGGCGCGCTACCACTACAAGGCGACGCCGCTGGACGACCAGATGAGCGAGAAGATCTTCGACCGCTACTTCAAGTCGCTGGACGGGGAGAAGCTGTTCTTCCTGCAGTCCGACGTCGACCAGTTCGCGGGCATGAAGGGCAAGCTCGACGATGCGATCAACAACGAGAACCTGAGCCTGCCGTTCGTCATCTACGGCGTGTACCAGCAGCGCTTCGAAGAGCGCATGAACTATGCGCGTGAACTGCTGAAAACCAAATTCGATTTCACGGCCGACGAGAGCTACCAGTTCGACCGCGAAAAGGCCCCCTGGCCGAAGGACGAGGCGGAAGCCAAGGACCTGTGGCGCAAGCGCGTGAAGAACGACTGGCTGCGCCTGCGCCTGGCCGGCAAGGACGACAAGTCCATCCGCGAGACCCTCGACAAGCGCTACGAGAACACGCTGACCCGCCTGCGCAAGCTGAACAACCAGGACGTGTTCGACCTGTTCATGAACGCGTACGCGATGTCGATCGAGCCGCACACGAACTACTTCGGTCCGCGCTCGGCCGAGAACTTCGACATCCAGATGCGCCTGTCGCTGGAAGGCATCGGCGCCGTGCTGCAGTCGCGCGACGACTACACCGTGGTGCGCGAGATCGTGCCCGGCGGCCCGGCCGCCCTGCAGGGCAAGCTCAAGGTCGGCGACCGCATCGTGGGCGTGGCCCAGGGCGACGCCCAGTTCGTGGACGTGATGGGCATGCGCATCGACGACGTGGTCGAGAAGATCCGCGGCCCGAAGGACACCACCGTGCGCCTGGACGTGCTGCCGGCCGACGCCGGCCCCGATGGCAAGCACGTCACCGTCGCCATCACCCGTAAGAAGGTGAGCATGGAGGAGCAGTCGGCCAAGAAGTCGATCATCGAGGTGAAGGACGCCAACGGCGCCAAGCGCCGCGTGGGCGTCGTCGCGCTGCCCAGCTTCTACCAGGACTTCGACGCGCGCCGCCGCGGCGACCGCGATTTCAAGAGCGCGACGCGCGACGTGGCCCGCCTCCTGGCGGAGCTGAAGAAGGAAAAAGTCGACAACGTGCTGATCGACCTGCGCAACAACGGCGGCGGCTCGCTGCCCGAGGCGGTCGAACTCACGGGACTGTTCATCGACAAGGGTCCCGTGGTGCAGCAGCGCACGGCGGACGGCAAGGTCGACGTGGAAAACGACACCAACCCCGGCCTGGTCTGGGACGGCCCGATGGGTGTGCTGATCAACCGCGGTTCGGCTTCGGCATCGGAGATCTTCGCCGCCGCCATCCAGGATTACGGCCGCGGCATCGTCATCGGCGAGCCAAGTTTCGGCAAGGGCACGGTGCAGACCCTGATCCCGCTGGACCGCTTCGCGCAGAGCGACAAGGTCCATCTCGGCGAACTGAAGATGACCATCGCCCAGTTCTTCCGCATCAACGGCGGCACTACCCAGCTGCGCGGCGTCACGCCCGACATCAAGCTGCCGTCGATGTCCGATGCGGAGAACTTCGGCGAGTCGAGCTACGACAACGCGCTGCCTTATACGACCGTGAAGCCGGCCGTGTACGTGCCGTCGGGGGATTTGAAAGAAATCGTCGGCCCGCTGCAGAAGCGCCATGACCAGCGCGTGGCGCACGACAAGGACTTCCAGTTCCTGGAGCAGGACGTGGCCGAAATGCGCCGCCTGCAGAAGGAAAAGACGATCTCCCTGAACGAAGCCGTGCGCCGCAAGGAGCGCGACCAGCAGGAGGCGCGCGCCAAGCTGCGCGAACAGCACCTGTTCGCCCAGGTGCCGGTGCCGCCGAAGGACGATCCGCAGGCGCTGGCCGGCGACAGCAAGGTCAAGCCGCCGCCGACCGCCAAGCCGACCGGCCGCGGCCTGCGCGGCCTGCCGCGCACGGACGATGGCCTGCAGGCGGACGAGCGCAGCCTGGCAGCCGAACTGGCCGCCGAAAAGGCCGCCAAGGACGCCAAGGACATCCTGCTGACGGAAGCGGCGCACATCATGGCCGACGAAGTGAGCCTGCTGCGTACCGACGTGCGCATGGCCTCGCGGGTGGCGCCGTACCTGCCGTTCACCAAGGGCGCCGCCAACTGACCGGCGCCAACCCCGTCCCTCCAGAAAGCCGCCTCCGGGCGGCTTTTTTCATGTCTGGTAAAATCAAGTTTCGAACGGTCGTGCTTTTTATACGAGGAGACAGCATGGACTTGGATTACAGCCCGGCGGAGGAGGCATTCCGCGCGGAGGTGCGCGCCTTCCTGGACGCGAACCTGCCGGCCGACCTGCAGCACAAGGTGCGGGCGCATCTGCGCCTGACCAAGGACGACTACGTGCGCTGGCACCGCACCCTGGCCGCCAAGGGCTGGGTGGCGCCCGCCTGGCCGGTGGAGTACGGCGGCCCGGGCTGGACGCCGGTCCAGCGCCACATCTTCGAGGAGGAGTGCGCGCGTGCCGGCACGCCGCCCATCATGCCGTTCGGCGTGAACATGGTCGCGCCGGTGATCATGGCTTTCGGCAGCGCGGAGCAGAAGGCCCATTATCTGCCGCGCATCCTGTCCTGCGCGGACTGGTGGTGCCAGGGCTATTCCGAACCCGGCTCCGGGTCCGACCTCGCTTCACTCAAGACCAGCGCGCGGCGCGAGGGCGACCATTACATCGTCAACGGCCAGAAGACCTGGACCACGCTTGGCCAGCATGCCGACATGATCTTCTGCCTGGTGCGCACCGATCCGACGGTGCGCAAGCAGGAGGGCATTTCCTTCCTCCTGATCGACATGCATTCGCCCGGCATCACGGTCCGTCCGATCATCATGCTGGACGAGGACCACGAAGTGAACGAGGTCTTCTTCGACAACGTAGAGGTGCCGGTCGCGAACCTGATCGGCAAGGAGAACAAGGGCTGGACCTACGCCAAGTACCTGCTTGGTCACGAGCGCACCGGTATCGCCGCCGTCGGCCGCTCCAAGCGCGAGCTGGCCGCGCTCAAGGAACTGGCGCGCAAGCGCCGCAAGAACGGCCGGCCGCTGCTGGACGATCCGCTGTTCGGCGCCAAGGTCGCGGCGCTGGAAATCGAATTGATGGCGCTGGAGATGACGGTGTTGCGCGTGCTGACGCAGGAGCACAGCGCACCGGGACCGGAAGCGTCCGTGCTCAAGGTGCGCGGCACCGACATCCAGCAGATGCTGACCGAACTGGCCTTGGAAGCGGCCGGTCCGATGGCGCTGCCGTTCGACGTGGCGTATCTGGAGGGGGCGGAGCCGCACGCGCTGACGGGCGACGACGAGGCGGCGCCGCTGGCCTCGCACTACTTCAACTTCCGCAAGACCTCGATCTACGGCGGGTCGAACGAAATTCAACGCAACATCATCTCCCAGATGATCCTGGGGCTGTGAGGCAGGCATGGACTTCAATTTCACCGAGGAGCAGCAGCAATTCGCCGACGCGTTGCGGCGCTGGACGGCCAAGGACTACGGCTTCGAGCAGCGCAGGGCGATTGTCTACAGCGCGGCGGGCGTGTCGGACCAGGCTTGGGCCACGCTGACGGAACTGGGCATGCTGGCGTTGCCGGTGCCCGAAGAGCAGGGCGGCTTCGATGGCAGCGCCGTCGACATGTTCGTCGTGATGCAGGAGCTGGGACGGGCGCTGGTCGTGGAGCCGTACTTCGCGACGGTGCTGGGTGCGCAGTTCCTGAAGCTGGGCGGGACGCAGGCCGAAGCACTGGCGCGCGTGGCGGCCGGAGAACTCAAGCTGGCCTGCGCGCTGGGCGAACCGCAAGCGCGGCACGACATGTTCGACGTCGCGACGACAGCCCGCGCGGAGGGCGACGGCTACGTGCTGGATGGCCGCAAGAGCGTCGTCGTCCACGGGGCGGAGGCGGGCGCGCTGGTCGTGTCGGCGCGCGGCGCCGGAGGCATCCAGCTGTTCCTGGTGCCCACCGATGCGCCCGGCCTGAGCGTGCGTGGTTACCGCACGGCGGATGGCCAGCGGGCGGCCGACGTGACCCTCGCAAACGTCAGGCTAGCGGCGGATGCGCGTATCGGACCGCCGGATGACGCGAGCGGCCTGTTGGACGCCGCGCTCGATTACGGCGCAGGCCTGCTGTGCGCGGAAGCGCTCGGCGCCATGCAGGCGCTGTTCGATGCGACGCTGGAGTACCTGAAGACGCGCCAGCAGTTCGGCGCCCCGATCGGCAAGTTCCAGGCCCTGCAGCACCGCATGGCCGACATGTACATCCACCTGGAGCAGGCCCGTTCGATGGCCATGCTGGCAGCGGTCAAACTGGGAAGCGCCGATCCGCACGAACGCGCCCGCGCCGTGTCGGCCGCCAAATACCGGGTTGGCCAGGCGGCGCGCTTCATCGGCCAGCAGGCGATACAGCTGCACGGCGGGATGGGCGTGACCGACGAACTGCCCGCCGCCCATCACTTCAAGCGCCTGACGGCCATCGAACTGACGCTGGGCGACTCCGACCATCACCTGCAGCGCTTCATGGCAACCCCTGAACCCTCGATTTTTTGACCCTCGATTTTTGAATCAGCTCCCTGGGGCGTGTTTGGCTAGCTCCAGCTTGGCGATGGCGTTGCGGTGCAC
>DASRUW010000013.1:0-4258 GCA_035655255.1 Telluria sp.
GGCCGCGATGCGCAGCTGCCTGGCGCGCTACTGTCGCGACGAGATGGCCGGCAAGCGCATCGTCGCGGTGGCCTCGCCGCTCGCCTGCCGGGCGCAGGCGGTCACGGCGAACTTCGCGGTGCTCAACCATGTCGCCGACCAAGTGGCGCTTTTCGAGGAATTGTCGTGCGTGGTGCGCCGGGGCGGCTTCGTCCTGGCCAGCATGCTCAACCCCTATTACCTGGGCGACGCGCGCTACGGCTGGTGGCGGGCGAACGTCGTGAACCTCCTGCGCAGCGGCCACTACGCCATCGAAAGCGAGAGCCGCATCCACCGCTTCGCGCCGCGCGTGGTGGCGCGGGCGGCTGCACCGTATTTCCGGATGGAGCGCCTGGTGCCACACGGCCTCGGGCTGGCCGTCCAGCTCTACATGTTCCTGCTGCTGCGGCTGATCTGACATGTGGAAAGACTGGCTAAGGCCGTTCGTGCGCCCCCTGCCGCAATGGTCCGTGGTGGCGGTAGCGCCGCCGCAGCAGGCGGTGATCGCCAGCCTGCGCTGGGACGGCCAAACCGCCGACGTCACCGCCGACCACACGGTGGCGTCGCTCAGGCCGCTCACCATCGCCAGCAGCCTCGATGCCGGCCCGCGCCCCGTGCTCGAATATCGCGACCGCGCGACGGGAAAGCTGCTGGGCGTGCTGCACCTGACGCGGGCGGCGTCGATCGCCGCTGACAACGCCTCGCTCACCCTCTACCACGTTGCCGCCGGCGAACACCGCTGCCTCGGCTGGCCGCGGCGCGCCTGGAACACGTGGCTGCAGAACCGCATCATGCGCAAGCACCGCGCCTCGAGCCACCTGAACATGGAACCCGCGGTGGCGCAGCAGCTGATGATCGCCTACCTGTGCCCGCGGCCGGTCGTCCTCGTCTCCGTCGACGCGCCCGGCCACTGCAACCTCTTCCCGATGGACCTGATCGGCCCGCTCGAACGCAGCGCACTGTTCTCGCTCGCCCTGCGCAGCACCAACGTCTCCGTGCCGACCATGCGCGAAGCGCGCCGGGTGGCCCTGTCCGCCATCCCGGCGACGATGAAGGACGTCGTCTACCAGCTTGCCGAGCATCACAGGCAGCCGCTGGCGGACTGGAGCGAGCTGCCGTTCCCGGTCAGGCTGTCGCGGGAATTCGGCATACCCGCCGTCGCCGCGGCGCTGCACCTCCGGGAACTGGCCATCGTGCACAGCCAGGAGATCGGCTCGCATACGTTGTTCCTCGGCCGCGTCGTTGCCGACGAGCCGCTGGCGGAGGGTGTGCAGCTGCATCACACGGCGGGGTTTCATCAGGCCTGGCGTCGGCGGCAGGGTGTGCCGTTTGCGGAGATCTAGGCCATTGACCGGCAGCGCAGCAGCACGCTGCCGTAACAGCTCCCAGTGTGTTGCATCCATCGGTTGAATCCGCCACCCGTTGCTGCCGGTCGCAAACGTCAGCTCTGCGGAGGCCTATCTCCCAGGAGTGACTGGAGGCACCTGGCAATGCGAGTGGACCCAATGCGTGAAGTGCGTCCCTCCGGACAAGCACCGCACGCATCTCACGCGCGTGGCTCTTGGCTTTGGCCCAAGATGAACCACGCGTCCATCCGATGTCGATCCGCCCGTCGTGCAAGCTGTCATTTCGACGCGTAACTGCCGGCGAATTTCGTTGAATAGGTGGGTTACAGGTGCAGTCGGAAGGGCCCGTACATCCCGCGGACGGCGATGGATAGAACATGGCACCCTGGATAAAAAAGTTTGCGTGGCAGCAAAGCGTCGACGCCGACTCCAGGAACATCGGGTAAAGAGTCGATCTCGTGTAGGATCAGGATGGAAGAAGGGCACATGGAAGCCGAATATTCAGTGCATATCGGCGAATCAAAGCACTACTAAAGCGTTAGGGCGCACATGACAGATCAGGAGTTTCTGAAGCTTCTCGAGAGCATTAAAGCCCTGCTCATCTCGGTGTCGACTGGTGGCCCACGTATTCAAGAGGTTGAGTCGCGTTACCAGCAGATCTACGGGCTTGTCGCATTGGAGTTCATGGCCCGCGGCTTGGACAACCCAATTCCGTTCCCGAGCCTGTGGGATTGGTACAGCCGCTGGAGCAGCGAAGACTTTCCCACCTACCAGTCGCGCCGCGAATACATTAACCAACTTCTCAATCCGGCCCTTTCGTTCATTTGGACTGGCCAGGTAAATGCACCTGTGCCCACCGGCTGGAGCCGCGTAGACCGATGCGTCGCCGAACTCCGGACACGAATGGCTTCTGCTCAAACAGAGGAGCAATATCAAGCGGTCGGCCTGCTCTCCCGCGAGGCGCTCATTTCCGCAGCGCAAATGGTATTTGATCCGTCGGTCCATCGCACCCATGACGGAGTCGCCGCCAGCCCAACGGATGCGAAAAGAATGCTTGATGCATTTATTGGTCATGAGCTAGGCGGCGGCGCGAACGAGGAAGCGCGGCGTCACGCACGGTCCACACTAGATTTCGCGGTGGCGCTTCAACATCGCCGTACCGCAACTTTTCGGGATGCGGCGCTGTGCGTGGAAGCTACGACCGCCACCATTAGCATTGCGGCCATCCTTGCTGGGCGTCGTGATCGCTCGTAGTGTGCGCCCTAGCAATTCGTTCAAGGCGGACGCCTTCGCCGCCGCTCAATTCCAGCGTTGGCGCCAACCGTGAAATGTGCCGTTCGGCGATGCTCAGCGATTTTGAACGGCCGCTTTGCGGCATGAATTTGCGATGACCCTGCGACCGCCGTTGGCCGATGACTGCTCTTGCAGTCGCAACGATTGCTGATCAAGCTGCAAAGGTCTGGTGATTCAACCTCGATAAGTCAGGAGTCCCCATGCCGATCGTGCGCGACATTGCCATCGGCGTTCTGTTCACATGGACTTTCATTGATGGCTTCGTGGTCTTTCGGCGCAAAACCCGGCAGACGGAGAACCGTGATCGTTCGTCGCTGAAGCTGCTGATGATCGCCAGCCCCTTGGTATGGGTGGTCAGCATTGGTCCGGCCTTCACCTCGATCGGCCCATTGCGGAATCCTGCGTTACAGATAGTCGGCCTGCTGGTCATGGCCATTGGCATCGTGGTGCGCTCGATCGCAATTGCGCAGCTGGGTCGCTTCCACACGCCCAACGTTGCGGTACTCGCGGACCATCAGGTGTAGACCACCGGGTTGTACCGGGTCGTGCGGCACCCGAGTTACCTCGGGGCGCTGATCGCCTTTGCCGGCTTCGGCCTCGCTTTGGGAAACTGGCTGAGCCTGCTGTCGATCATGCTGGCTATCCCGGCGATCTACATGCATCGCATCCGCGAGGAAGAGTCTGCGCTGACGGAGGCCCTGGGCGACGCCTATAGCGAATACTGCAGACATACCAAGCGGCTGATCCCCTGGATCTACTAGGGACTGTCGGGCTTTGGCCAATAGCTACCACTCGAAGCCCACCATCAGCATCGCGGCGCGCCGATCATGGCCTGCAGGTTCCTGCGAGCCCGCGGCACATTTCATCCACGTGCAGCGAGCAACCGCAGATACATCGCCTCGAAGGCGCGCGCGGTGTGATCCGCGTCTTCGCGCACCGCCCGGCACTGCGCGGCGGAGGCCAGTTGCAGACGCAGCGCCTCGTCCGTGAGCACCCGGCTGATCGCGCCGGCCAGCGCGGCCCAGTCGCCGACCGGCACGGCCAGCGCGGCCGCCGGCGTCCACTCCGCCAGGTGGCCGACCGCCGTGCCGACCGTGGGTACGCCGGCCACCGCCGCTTCGAGCAGCACCAGCGGGCCGGCTTCGTGCAGGGAGGACAACACCAGCAGGTCGGCCGCGGCCATCAGCGGGCGCAGCTCGCGCTGGGTCTTGAAGCCGTGGAAGCGCACCTGCTCCTGCAGCCCGAGCCGGCAGGCGAGGCGTTCCATTTCGCCGTGCAGCGTGTCCACGCCGACGATGTCCATGCGGAAGCCCAGCCCTGCCTTGGCCAGCACGGCCAGCGCGCGCAGCAGGGTCGGCTGGTCCTTGACCCGGTTGAGGCTGGCGACGTGGATCAGCCGTGCCGGCCCCGCGCCGCGCCCGTGCGGCGCCAGCGGCGGCCAGTCGCGCAGGTCGACGCCGAGCGGCACGCGCCGCGCCTTGAGGCCGAGCGCGGCCAGCGCGTCGATGATCGGCGTGCTGGCTGCGGTGATCGCGTCGGCGCCGCGCAATACCACCGCTTCGCGCAGCCGCCCTTTCCACTTGAGCCGGCCGCCATAGCCG
>DASRUW010000014.1:0-5908 GCA_035655255.1 Telluria sp.
CGGGCGAGGTGGCGTTGGCATCCAGATAAATCTCGTCACTCATATAACCTGCTGTATGTATAGAAATAGCACCGGTACTTCGGGTAATATGGTACGAAGTAATGCGCGAGAATACGTGCCAAAGATCCCACGATTTGGCTACAATTGAGCATAAACATACCCCAACCTTTGGTATCCACAAATGAGCTCTCTCGATAAGTTTGACTGCGCCATTCTTGCCGCGCTGCAAGCCGACGCCACCCTGTCCATTGCGGCCCTGAGCGAGAAGGTCGGCCTGTCGAGCACCCCCTGCTGGAAGCGCGTGCGGCGGCTGGAGGAAGACGGCTATATCGAAGCGCGGGTCTCGATCATCAACCGCCAGAAAGTGGGCCTGCCGGTGACGGTGTTCGTCAGCGTGCGCACGGGGGAACACGACGAGAAGTGGCTGAACACCTTCGCCGCCGCCGTGATCGACCTGCCCGAGGTGCAGGAATTCCACCGCATGAGCGGGGACGTCGACTACCTGCTCAAGGTGGTCACCACCGACATCGACGGCTACGACCGCTTCTACAAGAAACTGATCAAGACGGCCAAGCTGGCCGGGGTCTCCTCCGCCTTCTCGATGGAGCAGATCAAGTCCACCACCGCCCTGCCGCTGGAACTGATTTCCCACGGCCTGGCCGCATAATTGCGCATATAAATTCGTCACGTTTCGTGCGATGATGGCCCCCGTTTCGTACAACGGGAGACTCCTCGCATGCACCCCTCGCTTCGCCTCACGCCGTTCGCCCTCGCCGCCCTGCTCGCCCTGCCCGCCGCGGCCCAGGAGCAGGTGGTCAAGATCGGCATCACCGGTCCGCTCTCGGGCGCGAACGCCTTTGCCGGCAAGGACAACGAAAACGGCGTGCGCCTCGCCGTCGAGGAACTGAACGCGAAGAAGCTCACCATTGGCGGCAAGACGGTGCGCTTCGAGGTGCAGTCGGAGGACGACCAGGGCGACCCGAAGACCGGCGTGGTGGTGGCGCAGAAGCTGGCCGATGCCGGCGTCAAGTTCGTCCTCGGCCCGTACAACTCGGGCGTGGCGATTCCGGCCTCCCGCGTGTACAACGACGCCGGGATGATCATGTCCACGGTCGGCACCAATCCCAAGATCACGCAGGCCGGCTACCAGCGCGTGTTCCGCATGGTCGCCAGCGACACCCAGGCCGGATCGGCCATGGCCAACTACGCGGCCAGGACGCTCAAGCTGAAGAACGTGGGCGTGATCGACGACTCCACCGCCTTCGGCCAGGGCATCGCCGCCGAATTCGAGAAGGAAGCCCGGCGCGCCGGCATGCGCGTGGCGGGCCACGAGCACACCAACGACAAGGCCTCCGACTTCGCCACCATCCTCACCACGCTGCGCGCGAAAAAAGTCGACGGCGTGTTCTTCGGCGGCTATGCGCCGCAGGGCGCTCCCATGGCGCGCCAGATGAAGGCGCTCGGCCTGAACGCGAAGCTGATGGGCGGCGACACCCTGTGCAGCCCCGAGATGGCCAAGCTGGGCGGCGATGCGGTCGGCGAGAACGTCCTGTGCGCCCAGGGCGGCGCCCAGCTCGACAAGCAGGCCCTGGGCCCGGCCTTCCAGGCCAGGTACCAGCAGCGCTTCAAGCAAAAGCCCGACGTGTACGCGGCCTCGTTCTACGACCAGACCATGTTCATCGTCCAGGCCATGAAGAACGCGAACTCGCTCGATCCGGCCAAGGTGGCCGCCGCCATGCACGGCATCACGTACAAGGGCGTGGTGGGCAGCTACGCCTACGACGCCGCCGGCAACGCCAAGGACTCCGCCGTCACCATCCACACCTTCCGGAACGGCGTACCCACGCCCGTCGCGCAATGATGCACCGCGCCCTGCTCCCGCTGCTGCTGGCGGCGGTGCTGCCCGCGCACGCCGACGCGCCGCTGGCGCCGCCGCTGGCGCCGATCGCCGTGCCGTCGCAGTCGATGCCGGCCGTGATCCAACGCTACCAGCTCGACGCCGCCGCGCTCGAGCACCGCTACACGGTCCAGAACGGGAACGCGCGCGCCCGGGCCTTCGAGCGCTTCCACCACGACTGGCGCACCGCCCTCGACTCCCTGCCCTTCGATAGCTACGGCGTGGACGACCGCATCGACTGGGTCATGCTGCGCAACCAGATCGAGTTCGAGCAGCGCGAGCTGGCCGCCAACCGCGAGCGCTACGCGCAGGCCGAATTCCTGGTGCCCTTCGTGCGTCCGCTGCTCGACCTGGCCGAAGCGCGCCGCCTGATGCAGCCGCAGGATGGCGCGCACAGCGCCGCGCTGCTGCAGAAGGCGCTGGAGGGCGTGCAAGCCGCACAGGACAAGCTGCTGGCGCAAGGCGCATGGGACAGCGCGCATCCCTACGCCTCACGCAGCACCGCCAACCGCGCCGCGCGCATCGTCGCCGCCGCCGCGCGCGACCTGAAGGCCTGGTACGAGTACTACGCCGGCTACGATCCCGCCTTCAGCTGGTGGACCAGGCGTCCGTATGCGGACCTGGACAAGGCCATGACGGCCTACATCGACAGGTTGAACGAACGCCTGGTCGGCCGCTCCGACAAGCTGCTCAACGTGACGGGCGACCCGATCGGCCGCGCGGGCCTGGTCAGTGCCCTGAAGCGCGAGATGATTCCCTACACGCCGGAAGAACTGATGGCGCTGGCGGAAAAGGAACTGGCCTGGGGCGAGGCGGAACTGCGCAAGGCCGCCCGCGAGATGGGCTACGGCGACGACTGGCATGCGGCCATGGAGAAGGTCAAGGCCATGTACGTCCCGCCGGGGGAGCAGCCGGCCATGGTGCTTGGCCTGCAGCGCGAGGCCGAAGCCTACGTCAACGACCTGATCACGATTCCTGAACTGGCCCGCAACAGCTGGCGCATGGACATGATGGACGTCGACGCGCAGCTGATCAATCCGTTCTTCCTGGGCGGCGACACCATCCTCGTGTCCTACCCGACCGACACGATGACGCAGCCGCAAAAGCTCATGAGCATGCGCGGCAACAACCCGCACTTCTCGCGCGCCACCGTGCACCACGAACTGATTCCAGGCCACCACCTGCAGATGTTCATGTCGGCGCGCTACCAGCCGCAGCGCCAGCTGTTCGACACGCCGTTCTACGTCGAGGGCTGGGCCGTGTACTGGGAGATGCTGCTGTACGAGCGCGGCTTCGCGGTCAAGCCGGAGGACCGTATCGGCATGATGTTCTGGCGCAACCACCGCGCCGCGCGCATCCTGTTCTCGCTCGGCTTCCACCTCGGGAAGATCACGCCGGAGCAGGCGGTGGACATGCTGATCCAGCGCGTCGGCCACGAGCCGGACAACGCGCGCGCCGAAGTGCGGCGCTCCTTCAACGGCGACTATCCGCCGCTGTACCAGGCCGGTTACATGATCGGTGCGCTGCAGCTGCGCGCGCTGGCGCGGGAAATGGCGGCCAAGGGCATGAGCCTGCGCCAGTACCACGACGCCGTGATGCAATCGGGCGAGCTGCCGATCGAGCTGCTGCGCGCCCGCCTGCAGGGCGAGCGCATCGGGCGCGACTTCGCGCCCGGGTGGAAGTTCTACCGCTAGCGCCTGTCGCGGCGCCGGCGCGCCGCGGCGCCGAGCAGGGTCATCCCCGCCAGCAGCATGGCATAGGTGGCCGGCTCCGGCACCGCCGCCACACCGAGCGTGAAGCCGTAGTAGTACTCGTAGTTCGGGGTGGTGAAGTAGATGTCCGAGTAGGTCCCGTTCAGGCGCAGGATGCCGTTGCCCTCGTAGCCCAGCACCGACGTCGGCGTCTCCAGCATCAGGGTGCCACCGCCCCAGTGGCCAGCCCCCTGGCTCAGGATGGTGATCGAGGTCCCTGCATCGAAGTCGAAGTGCACGCCGACGTTCGGCTGGCCCACACTGTACAAGGCCAGGTAGGGATTGGTCACCGGCGCCGACAGGTGGATATGGTTGACCGGCGTGGTCCCGCCCGACATGCGCACCGACCCGTTCGCGCCCGGCGTGTTCTCCACCTCCGCATTGGTGAAGCTGGCCGTGTTGGAGAAATAGCTGGCATCGAAATCGAGTCCGTTCATCTGGCCCGTGTACTCGACGGTAAGGGGATTGCCGTTGTAAGTGGTGGTACCCGTGGCCGTGCTGGCCGGGGTCCATTGGGTCCAGTTCACGTGCTGGGCCGACGCCGCAAGCGGCGCCGCCAGTGCCAGGGCCAAGGCCAGGCGCTTCGGTGTGTTCATCGTATTTCCCTCCATGCTTGTTGTTGTAACGGGAAGTCGATCTTACGCTTGAGCTCAGCAGACAAGAAACGGTGTCAGCAATCGCGCGCAGGCCGAAGATTTTCAATTTCTATCAACCTCAAGTATGCTTGTTGCCGCCTCGAATTAATCTGCTCATCAACATGAAAAAGCTCGTCCTGTCGGCAGCGCTGCTGCTCGCGTTTTCCCCACTGCACGCTGAGTCCGTGCTCGCCAATAAGGCGTCGGCCGGCGCCGTCGCCAAGTCCGCGAAGCAACAGCTCGACCAGATTGCAACCCAGTATTACGACGCCGCCGCGCGCTTCGATCCGGTCAACGCCACCGAAAGCGGCGACAGCCGCTACAACGACCAGCTCGGCCTGTCCATCGACCCCACGCTGCGCGCCCGCCAGTTCCGGCTCTACCATCATTTCGTGGAACGCCTGCACCGCATCGACCGCAACGCGCTCGACGCGCACGCGCAGATCAACTACGACATCCTCGATTTCGAGCTCGGCTCGCTGCTCTCGCTCGAACCCTTCCCCGAACACCTGCTGCCGCTGAACCAGATGGACAGCATCCCGGTGATGCTGGCGAACTACGCGGGCGGCCAGGCCGGCCAGCCGCTGACGACCCCGAAGGAATACCGCGCTTACCTGAACCGCCTGAATCAGCTGCCCGCGTGGACCGACCGCGCCATCGCCAACATGCGCGCGGGGATGAAGACCGGCGTCGTGCTGCCGCGCGCCCTGCTGGTGTCGGCGCTGCCGCAGTTCCAAAAGCTCGTGAGCGACAAGCCCGAGTCGAGCATCTTCTACACGCCCATCACCAACCTGCCGGCGTCGTTCTCCGGCGCCGACAGGAAGGAACTGACGCAGCGGTACCGCGCGACCATCGCCGGCAAGCTCAATCCCGCCCTGGGCCGCCTGGCGCGCTTCCTGGAGCAGGAATACCTGCCCGCGACCCGCAGCAGCACCGGCCTGTCCGCCCTGCCGGACGGCGAGCGCTGGTACCGCGCCCGTGTCGCCAGCCAGACCACGACCAGCCTGACGCCGGAGCAGATCCACCAGAAGGGCCTGCAGGAAGTGGCACGGATCCAGCACGAGTTCGAGCAACTGGGACCGAGGATGGGCTACACCGGCCCCGCGTCCGGCCTGCCGAACTGGGTCGCGCAGCAGGACAAGTACCGTCCCTTCAAGACCGACCAGGAAGTGATCGCCGTGTACCGCAAGCTGGACGCCAAGCTGCGCACCAAGCTGCCCGCGCTGTTCACGCTGATGCCGAAGGCGCCGCTGGACCTGCGCCTGGAGCCGGAACTGTCACGCTCCACCGCATCCGACCACTACACGGCGCCGGCGGCGGACGGCTCGCGCCCTGGCGTGTTCTGGTCGGTAGTGAACGATCCCAAGCAGTACGGCAGCACCGGCATGGTCACGCTGTTCCTGCACGAAGGCCAGCCGGGCCATCACTTCCACATCGCCCTGCTGCAGGAACTCGACCTGCCGGAGTTCCGCAAATTCGGCGGCAACAACGCCTTCACCGAAGGCTGGGCGCTGTATGCGGAAACGCTGGGCAAGGAGATGGGCCTGTTCGACCAGCCCGAAGATTATTTCGGCCACCTGAACGACGAGCTGCTGCGCGCCGTGCGCCTGGTGGTGGACACCGGC
>DASRUW010000015.1:0-6171 GCA_035655255.1 Telluria sp.
CCCTTTGTTGATAACGCTCGTAATCGGCGCCGAACTGCGCGCGCAAATCACGTTCCTCCAGCATCAGCGTGGCCAACAGGCTGTAGAAGGTCATGAAGGCCGCCAGCAGCGCATGGCCCGCCGTCATGTGCGGCGTGGCCCACATGGCCAGGATCACCCCGGTCTGTATCGGGTGGCGCAACACGCGGTATGGCCCCCGGAACGACAGTGCCGCGGACGGCCCCGGCGCCTGGCCGAAGACCTGGCGCAAACCAAAGAAGTGCCAGGGGTCGATCGCGAAGATCGCCCAGAACAGCAGTCCCAGCCCTGCGCCGAAGGCGGCATAGACGAGGCCCGCGCCGACGGCGGAGTCGACATGCCACAAGCTCAGGGTCCAGGGCGACCAACAAGCCATCAAGAGTCCCAGCTGGGCCGAGGCCACCAGATTGTAGACGGTGCGGTTGAGGCGCTCGTTGAGGGCGCCATACAGCATGCGCTTGAGCGCCGGACGGGCCAGGGCGCTGTGCACGAGGCCAAAGCACAGCAGCAGCAGCAGATCCTGGACCAGACTGCCGCCGGTAGCGGTATCGACCCCGACGGGCGTCCAGTTCTGCAGGAATCCGGCGTAGTACAGCAGGGCCGCCTGCGTCGCCAGAAAAGAAAACACGGCAAAGATACGGATTAACATGAGCAGTCTCCGGCAATGGGAAGGTGGAAGTGGCCGGAGCTCAGGCCGGCCCGCCATGCAGGTACACCGTCTGGCTCCTGATTTTTCCATCCTGAATCAGGAAGGTGTCGGTGCCGCTCAAGTCCGCGCCGGCATGCCAGCCGATATAAGCCACTTCCTGTTCGACCTGGCGAAACGCGAGGCGAAACTGGCTGATCGCCTGCGGCGGCAGACCGGAGATGAAGTCGTCGAAGAAACCCGCAATCTCTCGCTTACCCCGGAACACATCCCGACCGAAAAACAGCACCGCTTCGTCCGCGTAATCCGCCACGATGGCGTCGATGCCACGCTGTTCGAGGAAGCAGCCGAGGTGATGGTTGAGGACGGCCTCGGCCCGCTTGGTGTTTGGATCCATAAAGTGCTCCTGAAAGAATCAATGAATGTCGATCGCCACGCATACGCAGCAACCGTCAGCAGTGTGAGCGAAGTGAAGGAATCGATCTGCGCTGCGGCTCTCGCGAATTTGCCCGAAAGTCCGGCATCGCGTGCGCGCTTCAGACCAAGGCGATGACGGCGATCGACATGCGCAGCCCCGGCACGCATACCGGCAGCTGCGCGCCCTGGCGCTCCGGCGGATCGACGGGAAACCAGCGCCCCCATTCCCGATTC
This sequence comes from Telluria sp., assembly GCA_035655255.1. Lineage (GTDB taxonomy): Bacteria > Pseudomonadota > Gammaproteobacteria > Burkholderiales > Burkholderiaceae_D > Telluria. Next base: position 1,316 of record DASRUW010000015.1, read on the forward strand.
ATGCCGGCAAAATCATCCTCGTGCGCGAGAATGACCGCGGCGCTGACACTCTTGGGGATGGCGTGAAGGTGGGCGGCGCGGCAGCGGCGCCGTCCGTGCGGATGATGGAGCGCGTGGTCAGGGTTGCCGCCTCATGACAAGCGGATAAGACGACCAGTGTGCCCGGCGGCGGACCGCCCGGGCATGCCCGGCGTCCGCCACCTGGTGCTGCGCGTCCGGCGTCAGCCTGCGTTCTTGCGCACGCGGAACCAGAACGCGTACAGGGCGGGCAGGAACAGCAGCGTGAGCGCCGTCGCGAGGATCAGGCCGCCCATGATGGCGACCGCCATCGGCCCCCAGAATACGGAGCGCGAGAGCGGAATCATGGCCAGGGCCGCGGCGGCGGCCGTCAGCACGATCGGGCGCAGGCGGCGCACGGCCGCCTCCACGATGGCGGTCCAGGTGTCGACGCCGTTGGCCACGTCCTGTTCGATCTGGTCGACCAGGATCACCGAGTTCCGGATGATCATCCCGAACAGCGCGATGATGCCGAGGTTGGCCACGAAGCCCACCGGACGCTGGAAGATCAGCAGCGCCATCGCGGCGCCGGCCACGCCCAGCGGGCCGGTCAGGAACACCATCAGCGCGCGCTGGAAGCTGTGCAGCTGGAGCATCAGCAGCGTGAACACGATGAAGATCACGAACGGCACGTTGGCCGAGATCGACGCCTCCGCCGCCTTGCTGTCGGCCGCGGCGCCGGCCAGCTCGATCCGGTAGCCGGCCGGCAGCGACGCGCGCAGCGCGGTCAGCTTGTCGCCGATCTGGGTCGACACGGTCGGGCCCTGGATGCCGTCCTTGACGTCGGACTGCACCGTGATCGACCACTCGCGGCCCTGGCGCCACACCACGCCCGGTTCCCACACGAAGTGGGCGCGCGCGATCTGGGCGATCGTCACCGACTTGCCGGAAACGGTCGGAATGTTGGTGTCGTTCAGGACCGAGATGGTGTTGCGCTCCTCGACCGGCTGGCGCACCAGGATGTCGATCAGCTTGTTGTTTTCGCGGAACTGGCCCACCGGCGTGCCGGACAGGATCGTGTTCGCGGCCTGCATCACGTTCTGCGAGGTGACGCCGAGGGCGCGCAGCTTGTCCTGGTCCAGGTCCAGGCGCAGGACCTTGACCGATTCATTCCAGTTGTCGTTCACGCCGACCGCATTCGGGTTGGCGCGCATGATGTCCTTGACCTTGTCGGCCAGCGCGCGCACCTGGGCGATCTCCGGCCCCTCGACGCGGAACTGCACCGGATACGGCACCGGCGGGCCGTTCGGCAGCAGCTTGACGCGGCCGCGCACCTCCGGGAAGTCGCTCTTGAACAGGTCCATGATGCGCTTGCGCAGGGCGTCGCGCTCCTTCAGGCTCTTGGGCAGCACCACCAGCTGGCTCACGTTGGTCTGCGGGAGGATCTGGTCCAGCGGCAGGTAGAAGCGCGGGCTGCCGGTGCCGACGTAGGTGGTCACGCTTTCGACCTCGGGCTGCTGGCGTACCCAGTTCTCGAATTTCTTGGCCTGTTCCTCGGTCGCCTTGAACGCTGCGCCTTCGGGCAGCCACATCTCGACCATCAGTTCCAGGCGGCTCGAATCGGGGAAGAACTGCTTCTCGATGAATTTAAAGCCGAACACGCCGAGCGCGAAGACGGCGAGCGAAATGGCGATAGTGGTCTTGCGCCACTCCACGCACCAGTTGACGATGCTGCGGAACTTCTCGTAGCCGGGCGTGTTGAACACGTCATGCTCGCTCTCGCCCTCCGCGTGCGGCTTCACGCGCAGCAGCACGAAACCGATGTAAGGCGTGAACAGGACGGCCGCCAGCCAGGACACCAGGAGCGCGATCGCGTTCACCGAGAACATCGAGAAGGTGTATTCGCCGGCCGCCGACTTGGCCAGGCCGATCGGCAGGAAGCCGGCCGCCGTGATCAGGGTACCGGTCAGCATCGGCATCGCGGTCGACTTGTAGGCGAAGGTGGCGGCCTCGAAGCGCGACATCCCCTCCTCCATCTTCCGCACCATCATTTCGACGGCGATGATGGCGTCGTCCACCAGCAGGCCGAGGGCGATGATCAGGGCGCCGAGCGAGATCTTGTGCAGGTCGATGTCGAAGATCCGCATGAACAGGAAGGTAATGGCCAGCACCAGCGGAATGGTGAGCGCCACCACCAGGCCGGGCCGCACGTCCAGGCGCAGCTTGGGCTTGCGGTGGAAGCCGAGCGCGAAGAAGCTCACGCCCAGCACGATCACGACCGCCTCGAACAGGGTGCGCATGAATTCGCCCACCGACTGCTTGACCACCTGCGGCTGGTTCGACACGCGGTGCAGCTCCAGGCCGACCGGCAGTTTGGACTTGATCTCGTTGGCGGTCGCCTCCAGGTTCTTGCCCAGTTCGATGATGTTCCCGCCCTTCTCCATCGACACGCCCAGGCCGATCACTTCCTTGCCGTTGAAGCGCATCTTCTCGCGCGGCGGGTCCTGGTAGCCGCGCTCGATGGTGGCGAAGTCGCCCAGGCGCAGGGTGGTACCGTTGGCGCGCAGCTGCAGGTCTTCCAGGTCCCTGACGTTCTTCAGGGCGCCGGTGACGCGCACCTGCAGGTTGTCCGACGGCGTCACGATGATGCCGCTGGACTGGATCACGTTCTGGGTCTGGATCTGGTTGACGATCTGCTCGAACGGGATGCCCAGCTTGGCGAACTTCTTGTGCGAGAAGACGATGTTGACCTTCTCGTCCTGCACGCCGAACTGCTCCACCTTGGCCACGGATTCCACGCGCAGGAACTGCTGGCGCACGTAGTCCGCGTAGTCCTTCAGGTCGGCGTAGGAGTAGCCGTCGCCGGACAAGGCGAAGATCGAGCCGTAGGTGTCGCCGAATTCGTCGTTGAAGAAGGGGCCGATCACGCCGGGCGGCAGGGTGCCGGCGATGTCGCCGATCTTCTTGCGCACCTGATACCAGGAGGCCGAGGTCTCCTTGGGCGGGGTCGATTCGCGCAGTTCCAGGATGATCAGGGTCTCGCCCGGCTTGGAGTAGCTGCGGATCTTGTTGATGTACGGCGTCTCCTGCAGCTTGCGTTCGAGCTTGTCGGTGACCTGTTCTGCCATCTGCACGGCGGTGGCGCCGGGCCAGATCGCCCGCACCACCATGGCGCGGAAAGTAAACGGCGGGTCTTCGTCCTGGCCCAGCTGCTGGTAGCTGAGGATGCCGCCGATCAGCAGCGCGGCGATCAGGTAGCGCGTCAGCGGAATGTGGTCCAGCGCCCAGCGCGATAAGTTGAAGCCCTTGATCATTTGACGGCCTCGTTGGACGAGGTCGCGTTGGCCGTCGGCGCGGGCACGTCCACGCCGAGGATCTTCACCTTCTGGCCTTGCTTGAGCTGGTGCACGCCGGCCGTCACCACGGTCTGGCCGGGCTTGACGCCAGCCGCGACCACCACTTCATTGCCGCTGGTGCCGGCCAGCTGCACCGGCACCAGCGAGACCACGCCCTTGTCGACCACCCACATGGCGGTCTTGCCCTTTTCCTGGAACAGCGCGGTCAGGGGCACGCGGATTTGCGGCGTGGCCGATTTGGCGGTGAACTGCACGTTGGCCGTCATCCCGAGCTTCATCGAGGCGGGCGCGTTGGGCACGGCGATCTTCATGGTGTAGGTGCGGGTGGCCGGTTCGGCGATCGGCGACACCTCGCGCACGCGCCCGGCGACCGGCTCGGTCGGATTGGCCCACAGCCGCACGCTCACGTCCTGCACGTTGCGCAGGGCGTCGACCCGGTCTTCCGGCACGCCGATCACGACTTCCTTCTCGCCGGTGGCGGCCACCGTCACGACCGGGGCGCCGGCGGCGACCACCTGGCCGATTTCCGCGTTCACCGCCGTCACCACGCCGTCCACGTCCGAAAGAAGGTTGGCATAGCCGGCCTGGTTAGCCTGGCCGCGGAAGGCGGCGCGCGCCGCCTCCACGTTGGCCTGGGCCGCCTTGTAGGCCGCGGCCTTGGCGTCGAGGACGGCCTGGCTGACGAAGTTCTTGGTGCGCAGCTCGGTGTAGCGCTGCAGGTCGGCCTGGGCCAGGTCGCGGTTGGTCTCGGCCGCGCGCAGGGCGGCGCCGGCCTGGGATTCGGCCAGGCGCAGGTCCTGCGGGTCGAGCACCATCAGGACCTGCCCTTTGCGCACCAGCGTGCCCACGTCCACCTTGCGCGTGGCGATCTTGCCGCCGACGCGAAAGCCCAGGCGCGATTCGACCCGGGCGCGGACTTCTCCGGCGAACTCGGCGTTCACGGCCAGGTTATCGGCGGCGAGGGTGATGGCGCGCACGGGGCGCACGTCTTCCGTCTTGGGTTGTTCTTTATGGCAACCTGCGACGAGCGCGGCGGCGATCAGCAGGGGGAGGATTTTGGAAGCAGGCACGGTGTTTTCCTTTACTATGCGGGCTCGGGGAAGTGGCCGAATGACAACAACCAAACACCCGCAGTGTATATCGATGACTTAATGACTTGCCGGTTAGTAATTATAGACATGTCCAGTATTTTTGCAAATGACTTTTGCGTCAGTTAGCTTCACATGCCCATCGACCACTATGAAAATTTCCCGGTAGCATCGTTTCTATTACCCCGCCGACTCGTGCCGGCGGTAGAAGCGATCTATGCCTTTGCCCGCAGCGCGGACGACCTGGCCGACGAGGGGGAGGCGACGCCGGAGGAACGCCTGGCCGCACTGGCACAGTACGAATCCTGGCTGGAACTGGCGGGCCGCGGGGAAGCGACCGGGAACCCGATCTTCGACCGCCTGGCCGGCGTGATCCGCGACTACGCCCTGCCCCTGCAGCCCTTCCGCGACCTGC
>DASRUW010000016.1:0-8053 GCA_035655255.1 Telluria sp.
GTGAGCTGGATCTCGCCGCCGGTGCCGGCGCCGATGTTCTCCAGGTAGTCGAAGATCTTCCCGGACAGGACGTAGCGCCCCACCACGGCCAGCGTGGAGGGCGCCTCCTCGGGCGTGGGCTTCTCCACGATGGCGTTGACCATCTCGACACCTTCCCGGTATGGCGAGGCGCTGACGATGCCGTACTGGCGCACGCATTCGCGCGGGACGTCCTGCACGCCGAGGATGCTGGCGTTTTCGTAGTCGAACAGCTCCGTCATCTGCTGCAGCACCGGTTTCTGGCCCGGGTCGGTGGCCATGAAGTCGTCCGCCAGCAGCACCGCGAACGGCTCGTCGCCGACGATGGGCCGCGCGCACAGCACGGCATGGCCGAGGCCCAGCGCGGCGGGCTGGCGAATGTAGATGCAGCTGACGTTCTTGGGAATCACGTTCTGCACCAGTTCCAGCAGCGCCTTCTTCCCGGCCGCTTCCAGTTCCGCCTCCAGCTCGTAGGCCTTGTCGAAATGGTCCTCGATGGCGCGCTTGTTGCGTCCCGTGATGAAGACCATCTCGGTGATGCCGGCCGCGACGGCCTCTTCGACCGCGTACTGGATCAGGGGCTTGTCGACGATGGGCAGCATTTCCTTCGGCTGCGCCTTGGTGGCGGGCAGGAAGCGGCTGCCCAGGCCCGCGACCGGGAACACGGCCTTTTTGATTGCTTTCATGGTTTCTCCCCCTGGAACGACGCGAGCAGCGCGAGCAGGCCCGCTTCGTCCAGCACTGGAATGTCGAGCTCCTGGGCCTTGGCCAGCTTGCTGCCCGCATCGGCGCCGGCGACCACATAGGAGGTCTTCTTGGATACCGATCCCGCCACCTTACCGCCGGCGGCCTCGATCATGGCGCCCGCATCGTCGCGGGTCATGGTCGGCAGCGTCCCGGTCAGCACGAAGGTCTTGCCGCTCAGCGGGCCCTCGTCGGACGCTGCTTCCGGGAGCAGGGCCAGGATCTCGTTGCGCAGCGCGTCGAGCGCGAGCAGCTGTTCCCGGTGGCCGCGCTCTCCTAGCCATGCCTCCAGCGCTTCCGCGGCGGCGGCCGGCAGACCGAACACGTCGTACACCTGCAGGTAGGCCAGCGCTTCCAGCGTCATGCCCTCTCCCACCAGCTGCCGGGCGCGCGGCTCGGTCAGTTTCGGAATACCAAGGCCGACGATCAGGGCCGCCGGATCGAGCTTGTCGCGCAGCTGCGCCTTGGGCAGGTGTTCGCCCTGCGGTTCCACGCCGGACGCGAGCAAGGCGTCGATCGCCTGCTGGTTCTTCTCTTCCGCGAAGAAGTCGCAGATGGCTTCAGCGACCACGCCGCCGATGTCCGGCAGCACGCGCAACAGGGCCACCGGTGCGCGCCGCACCAGCGCGAAGCTGCCCAGCCAGTCGGCCAGGGTCTTGGCGGTCGATTCGCCTACGTGGCGGATGCCGAGCGCGAACAGCAGGCGTTCCAGCGGCGGGCGCTTGCTGGCCGCGATCGCGTCGAGCAGGTTTTCGGCCCATTTGGTGGCCACCTTGCCCTGCTTGACCGTCTCCGGCGTCACGCCTTCGCGCTCGTCGGTCAGGCGCTTCATGCGCAGCAGGTCGTCCAGGGTCAGCTTGTACAGGTCGGCCACGCCTTCGACCATGCTGCATTCGACCAGGCTGTCGATGTAGCTGTCGCCCAGTCCCTCGATGTCCATCATGCGGCGGCCGGCGAAGTGGCGGATCGCCTCCTTGCGCTGGGCCGAGCAGGTCCAGCCGCCGGAGCAGCGCGCCACGGCCTCGCCTTCTTCGCGCACGACGTGCGAGCCGCACACGGGGCACTGGGCCGGCAGCACATAGGGCGGCGGTTCCGGCGAAGGCCGGCGCTCCGGCACCACGGCCATCACCTCGGGAATCACGTCGCCGGCGCGGCGCACGATCACGGTGTCGCCGATGCGCACATCCTTGCGGCGCACCTCGCCCTCGTTGTGCAGGGTGGCGTTGGTGACGGTGACGCCGCCCACGAACACGGGCGCCAGGCGCGCGACCGGGGTCAGGGCGCCGGTGCGGCCGACCTGGACCTCGATGCCGTGCACCGTGGTCATCGCCTCCTCGGCCGGGAACTTGTGCGCGATCGCGAAACGCGGGGCGCGCGAGACGAAGCCCAGTTCCTTCTGCTGTTCGATCAGGTTGACCTTGTAGACCACGCCGTCGATGTCGTACGCCAGGCTGGGGCGCTTTTCGCCGATGTGGCGGTAGTACCCGAGCAGGCCGTCCGCGCCGCGCACCACGCGCCGTTCGCCGGACACGGGCAGTCCCAGCTCCCTGTACCAGTCCAACAGGGCCGAATGGGTCGCGGGCAGCGCATGTCCTTCCAGCGCGCCGATGCCGTAGGCGAAGAAGCGCAGCTTGCGCTCCGCCGTGATGCGCGAATCGAGCTGGCGCAGGCTGCCGGCGGCGGCGTTGCGCGGGTTGACCGCCTCCTTCTGGCCGGCGGCGCGCTGGCGCTCGCGCAGCTTGTCGAAGTCGGCGCGGAACATCAGCACTTCGCCCCGCACCTCCAGCAGGGAGGGCAGATGGTCGCCGTGCAGGCGCAGGGGTATCGAGCGGATGGTGCGGATATTGGCCGTCACGTCCTCGCCGGTGTAGCCGTCGCCGCGCGTGGCGGCCTGCACGAAGACGCCATGCTCGTAGCGCAGGTTGATGGCCAGGCCGTCGAACTTCAGTTCCGCGGCATACTCCACCGCCGCTTCGCCCAGGCCGTCGCGCACGCGCCGGTCGAAATTCTCGATGTCCTCGTCGCTGAACGCGTTGTTCAGAGAGAGCATCGGCACCGTGTGCGTGACCTGACTGAATTCGGGGATGGGCGCCGCGCCCACGCGGGCGGTCGGCGTGTCGGGCGACACCGCGTCCGGATGCTCGAGTTCCAGGCGCTGCAGCTCGGCGAAGAGCTTGTCGTATTCGACGTCGGGAATCGTCGGCGCGTCGAGGACGTGGTACTGGTAGATGTGGCGGTTCAGCTCCTCGACCAGCCACGCCATGCGGGCGCGGTAATCGGCTGCCATCAGCTGAACAGGCGCAGCGCGCGGGTGGAACCGGCCGGGATGTCCGCCTGGGCCATCTCGTCATAGAAGTCCTGGACCTGGCCGTTGATCCCGGCCAGCGCCTCGTCCGACAGCGGCTGGCCGCCGTCGTCGACGATGGTTGCATCCAGGCGCGCCACCAGGGCCTTGGCGCAGGCCACCATGGCGTTGAAGCCGTCGCGCACCGGCGCCACGCAAGGCACGTCCATCAGCAGCGTGAGGCGCGGCGTGGTTTCCTCGGCCAGGGTGACGTTGGTGGACAGCGTGAACAGCGAACCGCCCTCCCCGTCCGGCATCACGAAGCGGCCGTCCGGACGTACGTCGAAGCCCTGCTTTTCCAGCGCGCCGATCAGCGTGGAAATCGCCCACGGCGCGCCGTTGGTATGCAGGTTGATGCCGAGCTGCGCGTCATGGTTGGCGACGAAACGGTGCAAATTGCGCGCCTCGCCCATCACTTCGATCATGTCCGGGATTTCGGGCTCGGCCCCGATTTCGTCGGCCACCGTGCGCAGGCGCGTGACCAGTTCCGAGTATTCGAGTTCGTTCAGGGCCGTGGTGCGGCTGGCCATCTGCACGCCCGCCTGCAGCTTGGTGTAGACGCTGCCATGCTGGATCGGCTCCCAGTCGCCGGACACGGCCAGGCCGATGTAGTGAATCGGCTTGTTGCCCACGTGGCGCAGCTTCTGCAGCACCGGCAGCACCTTGTCGCCGCGGACCGCCGCTTCCAGTTCCAGCGGCACCAGCACGTCGATCAGCGGGTCGACCAGGCTGGTGGCCAGTTCGGTCGGCGTCGCTTCCGGGTCGGTGCCCTTGACCACGGGTTCGTCCAGCACCGGCTCGGCGCGCTCGCCGGCGGCCGCGCCATCCAGGATCGGCTCGTGGCGGCCTTCGCCCGGCGCCTTCATCAGCACGTCGTCGTGGTCCGACGAGAAGGCGCGCTCCACGCTCTTCTTGGCCTTGTACTCCTGCCATTTGTTGTAGGTGAAGACGCCGACGATGAATACACCGCCTGCGGCGAGCAAACTCATTTGAAGTTCAGTCATGCTGCTTGTGCCTCGGTTGCGAAATTCGCAGCGGATTCCATGTCCACTGCCACAATGCGCGATACGCCCTGCTCCTGCATCGTCACACCGATCAGTTGAGTGGCCATCTCCATCGCGATCTTGTTGTGCGAGATGAAGAGGAATTGCGTGTGCTCGGACATGCGCTTGACCATGCGGCAGAACCGCTCGGTGTTGGCGTCGTCCAGCGGCGCGTCCACCTCGTCGAGGAGGCAGAACGGCGCGGGGTTCAGGCGGAACATCGAGAACACCAGCGCGGTCGCGGTCAGCGCCTTTTCGCCGCCGGACAGCAGATGGATGGTGGCGTTCTTCTTGCCCGGGGGCTGGGCCATGACCTGCACGCCGGCGTCGAGGATCTCCTCGCCCGTCATCACCAGCTTGGCGTTGCCGCCGCCGAACAGGATCGGGAACAGCTCGCCGAAGGTCGCGTTCACGCGGTCGAAGGTGTCCTGCAGCAGTTCACGCGTCTCCTTGTCGATCTTCTGGATCGCGTCTTCGAGCGTGGCGATGGCTTCCTGCAGGTCGCGGTTCTGCGCGTCGAGGAAATTCTTGCGCTCGGACGCCTGCGCCAGTTCCTCCAGCGCGGCCAGGTTGACGGCGCCCAGCGCCGCGATGGCATTGGTCAGACGCGTGACTTCGCCCTGCAGGTAGGACGGCTTGAGGTCCGGGGCCAGCTTTTCGGCCAGCGCCGCTTCGTCGGCCCCGGTGGCGGCCAGGGCCTCGGCGAACTGCTCCTGGTTCAGGCGCGCGGCCTGCTCCTTGAGCTGCATCTCGGTGATGCGGTCGCGTTGCGGCTGCAGGCCGCGCTCGGCCTGCATGCGGCCTTCCTCGGCGTGGCGCAGCTGCTGCGTCACCTGGTCGAGCTCATGGCGGGCGTCGGCCAGCGCGCGTTCCTGGGCGCTGCGGCGGTCCAGCAGCTCCTGCAGGCCTTCGTTGGCGGTGCCGGCGTCGAGGGCTTCCAGTTCCTGCTGCCCCAGCTCCACGCTCTCGGCCACCTGGGCGGCCTGCTGCGTCGCGGTGGCGATGTTCCGCTGCAGCTCCTCGATCCGGCTGCGCTGGGATTTTTCCGCGAACTGCGCTTCCTGCGCGGCGCGCTCCAGGTCGCGCAGGCGGGCGCGCGCGTCGGCCAGGGCCTGTTCCTGGTCGAGGAAGGCGGTCTGGCCTTCCTCGTGCGCGCCCTGGAGCTCCGCCAGTTCCATGTCGAGCTGCTCGAACTGCTGTTCGGCTTCTTCCCGGATCTGGACCTGCTCCGCCTCCTGCGCGGCGATTTCGGCCAGGTCGGTCTCGATCTGGGTGCTGCGCTGGTTGAAGCGCGCTTCGATCTCGGACTGCTTGACCACGTCGATCTGCAGCGTGTGCACGGACTGGGTCAGCTGGGCGATGCGCTGGCGCGCGTCCTGCAGGCGACGTACGACATCGGCCACGGCCGCTTCCGCCCGCACCGAGCGGGCGCGCGCCTCGTCGGCCAGGAGCTGCTGCGCGCGCAGCTGCCTGGTGATGTTCTCGATCTCCTGCATCCGGGCCAGCACGCCGTCCTGCTCCGCGTCGGCCGCGTAGAAGCGCACCGACGACGCCGACACCACGTGACCCTGGCGCGTGACGAAGCAGCCGCCCAGCGGCAGCTTGGCCCGCTCGTGCAGGGCGCTGGCCGCGTCCTCGGCGCAGAACACGTTGTGCAGCCAGTCGTGCATCACGCCGCGCAGGCCCGGTTCGTTCAGCTTGAGCAGGCTGGCGAAGGACTTCAGGCCCGGCACTTCCGCCGGCGCCGCGGCATGCGCCACCGACGGGGCGTACAGCGCCAGCTTGGCCGGCGGGGCATCGCTGAAGAAGGCCTTGGACCACTCGATGTTGGACATCTCGAGCGCGCCGGTGCGCTCGCGCAGCACGGATTCGAGGGCCGTCTCCCAGCCCTGCTCGATCTGGACCTTCTGCCACAGGCGCGGCAGCTTGCCCAGCTCGTGCTTGTCCAGCCAGGGTTGGACCTTGCCTTCCGTTTGCACCCGCTCCTGCAGCTGGCGCAATGCGCCCAGGCGCGCTTCCAGCTGGGCGTTGGCGGCGCTTTCCTGCTGCACTGCGGCGCTGGCGGCGGCGCGTTCCTGCTCCAGGCGCTCCTGCTGCGCCTGCGCTTCCTCGAGCAGCATCGTCTGTTCTTCCAGCGCCTGCTGCTTCTCCTCCAGCTGGAGGCGCAGGTTGGACAGGTGGGCGCTGTCCGGCAGGTGCAGGCCGTTCTTCTCCTGCTGCAGGCGCTCGCGCCGGCTGGCCAGGCTGGCCAGGATGTTGGACGCGTTGCGCTGGTGGGCCGACGACAGTTCGATCTGCTGCTGCACCTGCATGATGCGGGCGCGCGACTCGGCCGACCGGTGCTGGGCTGCGCGCCAGGCCGCTTCCAGTTCCGGCAGGCGTTCGCTCTGGCCTTCCGCGGCGGCTTGCGCTTCCTCGACGCGCACGCCCAGCTCTTCCAGCGCCATCCGGCCTTCCTCGAGCTGGGCTTCGTACTGCTCGCGCTGCGCCTGCCACTGGGCGCGCTGGGCCTGCAGGGCCGCCAGCTGGTTCTGCAGGCGGGTGCGCGATTCGACCACGAACTTGATCTGCGCCTCCAGGCTGCCGATTTCGGTGTTGGTCTGGTACAGGTGGCCCTGGGCCGTGTGCAGGCGGTCGCCGACGGCGAAGTGGGCCTGGCGCAACTGCTCGAGCTCCAGCTCGACGTGGCGCAGCTTGGCGGTCTGTTCCTCCAGCGCCGTCTGGGCCTGCTCCATCTCGCGGAAATAGCGGGTCTGCTCGGCCTGGGCTTCCTTCTTGCGCAGCAGCCAGAGCAGCTTCTGCTTTTCCTCCTGGTCGGCCTGCAGGGCGTGGAACTTGTTGGCCACCACCGCTTGTGCTTCGAGCTTCTCCAGGTTGGCGTTCAGCTCGCGCAAGATGTCCTCGACACGCAGCAGGTTCTCGCGCGTGTCCTGCAGGCGGTTCTCGGTCTCGCGGCGCCGTTCCTTGTACTTGGACACGCCCGCCGCCTCTTCCAGGAACACGCGCAGCTCCTCGGGGCGCGATTCGATGATGCGCGAGATCATGCCCTGGCCGATGATGGCGTAGGCGCGCGGACCGAGGCCGGTGCCGAGGAAGATGTCCTGGATATCGCGCCGGCGCACGGCCTGGCCGTTGATGAAGTAGGTGCTGGTGCCGTCGCGCGTCAGGGTGCGCCGGACGGCGATCTCGGCGAACTGGCTCCACTGCCCGGCCGCCTTGCCGGCGCTGTTGTCGAACACGAGCTCGACCGAGGCGCGCCCGGCCGGCTTGCGGTTGGTCGAGCCGTTGAAGATCACGTCCTGCATCGACTCGCCGCGCAGCTCGGAGGCCTTGGATTCGCCCAGCACCCAGCGCACCGCGTCGATGATATTGGACTTGCCGCAACCGTTCGGACCAACCACGCCCACCAGCTGGCCCGGGACGTGGAAATTGGTGGGATCCACAAACGACTTAAATCCCGACAATTTAATGGAAGATAAACGCACGTTCTCGTCAGTTGCCCGCGTGGTGGCGTAAGTTGGTTAATCGATGCCGTGAAAACGGCTCATCATACCATCAGCGCTTGCCCTTCGGCTAAGAACAGATGTAGCCACGCGCGGTTTCAGGAGGGCGGCACTGGACGGAAAACGGGGCCCGGGCCAGCTGCCAGGACCAGCGCTGGTAGACCCGATCGTGGCCCGAGAGGGTCATGGCCGCCACCGCCATCCATTTCTCGCTGTCGACGGGATCGCGCTCGGGCCGCAGCAGCAGGACCGCGATGCAGGCCGCCACCAGCCAGGGGCTCAGGCGCACGCGCGGGGCGCGCTCCAGCAGGACCAGGAAGCAAGCGGCCGCGGCCATGCCGGCCACGAAACCCAGCGCCGCCTCCGAGACCGGATGGGCATGTACCTTGACCCGCGAGACG
>DASRUW010000017.1:0-9576 GCA_035655255.1 Telluria sp.
GTCAATACGTTCCCTATTTCAATGCCAGGCATGGGCGCACCGGCAGCCTGTGGCAGGGCCGCTTCAAGACGTCGGTCATCGATCCGGACCATTACCTGCTCGCGTGCAGCCGCTACATCGAGACCGAAGCCGTACGCGCCGGCCTGGCGGGCGAGCCCGGGGACCATGCCTGGAGCAGTTATGCCCACCATGTCGGCCTGCGTCCGGATCCCTTGATCACCGACCATCCGCTCTACTGGGCGCTGGGCAACACGCCCTTCCAGCGCGAGGCGGCCTACACGGAACTGATCCAGCGTCCGCTGGCGCGCGCCGAGCTCCTGGCCATCGAAAGCACCGTCCTCAAGGGCTGGCCGCTCGGTTCCGACGACTTCAAGCGCCAGCTGGAACAGCGCGCCAAGCGCCAGGTGCTGCCCGCTCGCCGCGGACGGCCGCCGCGCAAGCCGGCCACCTGAACGTTGAATTTTTGCACAGCTTGACTCTGTCCCTATTAAATTGTGTCGAAAATCTTCATGAATTTAATTCGACACTGACCCTATTTATTTTTGTTGAGTTTTGTGCTGCGTTGCACTATCGTTGTTTTTCGACCCCTCATAAGCTGTGGAGAAAAGCATGCAAGCGCAAGGTTTGTACCATCCGTCCAACGAGCATGACGCCTGTGGCGTCGGTTTCGTCGCGCACATCAAGGGCCAGAAGAGCCACTCGATCATCGAACAAGGCCTGCTGATCCTGAAGAACCTGGATCACCGGGGCGCGGTCGGGGCCGACGCGCTGATGGGCGACGGCGCCGGCATCCTGATCCAGATTCCGGACCAGTACTACCGCGACGAGATGGCCAAGCAGGGCGTCGAGCTGCCCCCGCCCGGCGAATACGGCGTCGGCATGGTCTTCCTGCCCAAGGAAAACGCCTCCCGCATCGCCTGCGAGCAGGAGATCGAACGCGCCGTGCGCATCGAAGGCCAGGTGGTGCTGGGCTGGCGCGACGTGCCGGTCGACGCCACCATGCCGATGTCGCCCACCGTGCGCGAGAAAGAGCCGGTGATCCGCCAGATCTTCATCGGCCGCGGCCCGGACATCATGGTCACCGACGCCCTGGAGCGCAAACTCTACGTGATCCGCAAGTCGAGCGGCCACGCGATCCAGGCCCTGAAGCTGGTGCACGGCAAGGAGTTCTTCGTGCCCTCCATGTCGGCCCGCACCATCGTGTACAAGGGCCTGCTGCTGGCCGACCAGGTGGGCGTGTACTACAAGGACCTGCAGGATCCGCGCTGCGTCTCGGCCCTGGCCCTGGTGCACCAGCGCTTCTCCACCAACACCTTCCCCGAGTGGCCGCTGGCCCACCCGTATCGCCTGATCGCCAACAACGGCGAGATCAACACGGTCAAGGGCAACTTCAACTGGATGCGCGCCCGCGAAGGCATGATGAAGTCGGCCGTGCTGGGCGACGACCTCCAAAAGCTGTTCCCGCTGATCTACGACGGCCAGTCCGACACCGCCTGCTTCGACAACGCGCTCGAACTGCTGGTCATGTCCGGCTACCCGATCGCCCAGGCCATGATGATGATGATCCCGGAAGCGTGGGAGAACCACCCGCTGATGGACGCCAACCGCAAGGCCTTCTACGAATACTATGCGTCGATGATGGAGCCGTGGGACGGCCCGGCCGCCATGGCCTTCACCGACGGCCGCCAGATCGGCGGCACCCTGGACCGCAACGGCCTGCGTCCGGCGCGCTACATCGTCACCGACGACGACCTGGTGGTGATGGCATCCGAATCCGGCGTGCTGCCGATTCCCGAGTCGCGCATCGTGAAGAAGTGGCGCCTCCAGCCGGGCAAGATGTTCCTGATCGACCTGGAAGCGGGCCGCATCGTGGACGACAAGGAGCTCAAGGACACCTACGCCAACGCCAAGCCGTACAAGGCGTGGATCAATTCCGTGCGCATCAAGCTGGGCGAGCTGAAACTGGCCGCCAGCCAGACCCCGGTGGCCCAGGCCGCGCAGGGCGAAAAGCCGGCCCTGTCCCTGCTGGACCGCCAGCAGGCCTTCGGCTACACCCAGGAGGACATCAAGTTCCTGATGTCGCCCATGGCCCTGCTGGCCGAGGAAGCCGTCGGCTCGATGGGCAACGATTCGCCGCTGGCGGTCATGTCCAACAAGTTGAAGCCGTTGTACAACTACTTCAAGCAGCTGTTCGCCCAGGTGACCAACCCGCCGATCGACCCGATCCGCGAGGCGATGGTGATGTCGCTGGTGTCCTTCATCGGTCCCAAGCCGAACCCGCTCGACACCAACAACGTCAACCCGCCGATGCGCCTGGAAGTGGCGCAGCCGATCCTGTCCTTCGACGACATGGCGCGCGTGCGCAACATCTCGGCCCACACCGGCGGCAAGTTCAAGTCGTATGAGCTGAACATCTGCTACCCGATCGCCTGGGGCAAGGAAGGCATCGAGGCCTCGCTCGCTTCGCTGTGCGCCGAAGCGGTGGACGCGGTCAAGTCCGGCCACAACATCCTGATCGTGTCCGACCGCGCGATGGATTCGACCCAGGTCGCCATCCCGGCCCTGCTGGCCACCTCCACCATCCACCAGCACCTGGTGGCGCGCGGCCTGCGCGCTTCCACCGGCCTGGTGGTGGAAACCGGCTCGGCGCGCGAGACCCACCACTTCGCCCTGCTGGCCGGCTACGGCGCGGAAGCGGTGCACCCCTACCTGGCGATGGAGACCCTGCTCGACCTGGCGCGTTCCCTGCCGGGCAACCTGTCGGGCGAGACGGCCCTGTACAACTACACCAAGGCGGTCGGCAAGGGCCTGATGAAGGTGATGTCCAAGATGGGCATCTCGACCTACATGTCCTACTGCGGCGCCCAGATCTTCGAGGCGATCGGCCTGTCCAGCGCCTTCGTGGACAAGTACTTCAAGGGCACCGCCTCCGGCGTGGAAGGCATCGGCGTGTTCGAGGTGGCGGAAGAAGCCCTGCGCCTGCACAGCGCCGCCTTCGGCAACGACCCGGTGCTCAAGGACGCGCTCGACGCCGGCGGCGAATACGCCTTCCGCGTGCGCGGCGAGGACCACCTGTGGACGCCGGACGCCATCGCCAAGCTGCAGCACTCGACCCGCTCCAACAACTACTCCACCTACAAGGAGTACGCCCAGCTGATCAACGACCAGACCCGCCGCCACCTCACCCTGCGCGGCCTGTTCGAGTTCAAGATCGACCCGGCGCGCGCCATCCCGCTGGACGAGGTGGAGCCGGCCAAGGAGATCGTCAAGCGCTTCGCCACCGGCGCCATGTCGCTCGGCTCGATCTCGACCGAAGCCCACGCGACGCTCGCCATCGCGATGAACCGCATCGGCGGCAAGTCCAACACCGGCGAAGGCGGCGAAGACCCGCTGCGCTACGTGAACGAATTCAAGGGCATCAAGATCAAGAAGGGCGAGACGCTCGGCTCCCTGCTCGGCGCCGAGCGCGTGGTGGCCGACATCCCGCTGGCCGACGGCGACTCGCTGCGCTCGAAGATCAAGCAGGTGGCCTCGGGCCGCTTCGGCGTGACCGCGGAGTACCTCAACTCCGCCGACCAGATCCAGATCAAGATGGCCCAGGGCGCCAAGCCCGGCGAAGGCGGCCAGCTGCCCGGCCACAAGGTGTCCGAGTACATCGCCTCGCTGCGCTTCTCGGTGCCGGGCGTGGGCCTGATCTCGCCGCCGCCGCACCACGACATCTACTCGATCGAGGACCTGGCCCAGCTGATCCACGACCTGAAGAACGCCAATCCGCGCGCGTCGATCTCGGTCAAGCTGGTGTCGGAAGTCGGCGTCGGCACGGTGGCCGCGGGCGTGACCAAGGCCAAGGCCGACCACGTGGTCATCGCCGGCCATGACGGCGGCACCGGCGCCTCGCCGCTGTCGTCGGTCAAGCACGCCGGCACGCCGTGGGAACTGGGCCTGGCCGAGACCCAGCAGACGCTGGTCCTGAACGGCCTGCGTTCGCGCATCCGGGTCCAGGCCGACGGCCAGATGCGCACCGGCCGCGACGTCGTCATCGCCGCCATGCTGGGCGCGGACGAAGTGGGCTTCGCCACCGCGCCGCTGGTGGTCGAGGGCTGCATCATGATGCGCAAGTGCCACCTGAACACCTGCCCGGTGGGCGTGGCGACCCAGGACCCGGTCCTGCGCGCCAAGTTCCAGGGCAAGCCGGAGCACGTGGTGAACTACTTCTTCTTCGTCGCCGAGGAGGCGCGCCAGATCATGGCGCAGCTGGGCATCCGCAGCTTCGACGAGCTGATCGGCCGCTCCGACCTGCTGGACAAGTCGAAGGCCGTGGCGCACTGGAAGGCCAAGGGCCTGGACTTCTCCAACATCTTCTACCAGCCGCACACCGAGCGCGGCCTGGCGATCTACCACAGCGAGGAGCAGGACCACGGCCTGGTCAAGGCCCTGGACCACAAGCTGATCGCCCAGGCCAAGCCGGCCCTGGAGCGCGGCGAGCGCGTGTCCTTCATCTCGCCGGTGCGCAACGTGCACCGCACGGTCGGCACCATGCTGTCGGGCGAAGTGGCGCGCCGCTACGGCCACGCCGGCCTGCCGGACGACTCGATCCACATCCAGTTGCAAGGCACGGCGGGCCAGTCGGCCGCCGCCTTCCTGGCCGCCGGCATCACGCTGGACCTGGTCGGCGAAGGCAACGACTACGTCGGCAAGGGCCTGTCGGGCGGCCGCGTGATCGTGCGCCCGAACACGGAGTTCCGCGGCTGGGCGGTGGACAACATCATCGTCGGTAACACGGTGCTGTACGGCGCCATCGCGGGCGAAGCCTTCATCAACGGCGTGGCCGGCGAGCGCTTCGCGGTGCGTAACTCGGGCGCGACGGCGGTGGTGGAAGGCTGCGGCGACCACGGCTGCGAATACATGACCGGCGGGACGGTGGTGGTGCTGGGCGCCACGGGCCGCAACTTCGCGGCCGGCATGTCGGGCGGCGTGGCTTACGTCTACGATCCGGACGGCGACTTCGCCGAGAAGTGCAACACGGCGATGGTGGACCTGGAACGGGTGCTGCCGGCCAAGGAGCAGCAGAACCGCGCCAACTGGCACGCCCAGCACCGCGGCGGCGAGCGCGAGACGGACGAAGTGATCCTCAAGCGCCTGATCGAGCGCCACTTCAAGCACACCGGCAGCACGCGCGCGCGCAACCTGCTGGACGACTGGGCCAACGGCCGCGCGAAATTCGTCAAGGTCTTCCCGACCGAGTACAAGCGCGCGCTGGAGGAAATGCACAACTCCAGCATGGAAGAAGCCGCCGACAAGATCGCGGCCTGAACCCCGTCAGAACGAACGAAAAGAGGACAACATCGTGGGTAAAATCACCGGCTTCATGGAATTCGCGCGGCAGGACGAGGGCTACCTGGCCCCGGCCGAGCGCGTGAAGAACTACAAGGAGTTCGTGCTCCATCTCTCCGACGAGCAGGCCAAGGTCCAGGGCGCGCGCTGCATGGACTGCGGCATCCCGTTCTGTAATTCGGGCTGCCCGGTCAACAACATCATCCCGGACTGGAACGACCTGGTCTACCGCGGCCACTACCGCGAGGCGCTGGACGTGCTCCATTCGACCAACAACTTCCCGGAGTTCACCGGCCGCATCTGCCCCGCGCCCTGCGAGACGGCGTGCACGCTGGGGATCAACAACGACCCGGTGGGCATCAAGTCGATCGAGCACAAGATCATCGACACGGGCTGGGAACACGGCTGGGTGACGCCGCAGCCGGCGGCGCAGAAGACCGGCAAGACGGTGGCCGTGGTCGGTTCCGGCCCGGCCGGCCTGGCCGCCGCGCAGCAGCTGGCGCGCGCCGGCCACGCCGTGACCGTGTTCGAGAAGGCCGACCGCGTCGGCGGCCTGCTGCGCTACGGGATCCCCGACTTCAAGCTGGAGAAGTCGCACATCGACCGCCGCGTCGAACAGATGCAGGCCGAAGGCGTGACCTTCCGCACCAATGTCCTGATCGGGAAGGACTTCCCGGCCACGATCAACAACTGGGCCAAGGAGACCATCTTCCCCGAGGACCTGGCCAAGGACTTCGACGCCGTGGTGCTGGCCGGCGGCGCGGAGCAGCCGCGCGACCTGCCGGTCCCGGGCCGCGAGCTCAAGGGCGTGCACTTCGCGATGGACTTCCTGCCGCAGCAGAACAAGGTGGTCGCGGGCGACAAGGTGAAGGACCAGATCAAGGCCACCGGCAAGCACGTGGTGGTGATCGGCGGCGGCGACACGGGTTCCGACTGCGTGGGCACCTCCAACCGCCACGGCGCCGCCTCGGTGACCCAGTTCGAGCTGATGCCGATGCCGCCGGAGCACGAGAACAAGCCGCTGGTGTGGCCGTACTGGCCGATCAAGCTGCGCACCTCGTCCTCGCACGAGGAAGGCTGCCAGCGCGACTTCGCCGTGGCCACCAAGCGCCTGGAAGGCAAGAACGGCAAGGTCGAAAAGCTGATCGCCTGCCGCGTCGAGTGGAAGGACGGGAAGATGGCCGAGGTGCCGGACTCCGAGTTCGAGGTCAAGGCCGACCTGGTGCTGCTGGCGATGGGCTTCGTGGCGCCGGTGCAGCAGGTGCTGGATGCGTTCGCGGTGGAGAAGGACGGCCGCGGCAATGTGCGCGCCAGCACCGACGGCGACGGCAGCTACCGGACTTCGGTGCCGAAGGTGTTCGCCGCGGGCGACATGCGGCGCGGCCAGTCGCTGGTGGTGTGGGCGATCCGCGAAGGGCGCCAGTGCGCGCGGGCGGTGGACGAATTCCTCATGGGGTCGTCGGTCCTGCCGCGCTGACCGGAGCCGCCTCGATCGCGCGCTGGCCGCCGCGGCGCGCCGGCGTCAGGGATGGGCGGCGCCGGCGGGCGGCTCGTCGTGCGCCAGCGGCCGTCCGGCTGACAGCAGCTCCGTGATGTCGTCCGCCGGCACCGGCCGGCTGAACAAGTAACCCTGCATCTCGTTGCAGCCGCCCGCGCGCAGGTGGGCGCGCTGCTCCTCCGTCTCCACCCCTTCCGCGATGATCGCGAAGCCCAGGCTGTGGCCGAGGGTGATGATCGCGCGCACGATCGCCGCCCCGCTCGGGTCGGACAGCATCGCCGCCACGAAGGACTGGTCGATCTTCAGGAAGTCGAGCGGGAAGTGGCGCAGGTAGGCCAGGCTCGAATAGCCCGTGCCGAAGTCGTCGATGGACAGCTTCACGCCCACCTTCTTGAGTGCGGCCAGCGTCTGCACCGCGCGCCCCACGTCGTGCATCATCAGGCTCTCGGTGATTTCCAGCTCCAGGAGATGGGGCGGCAGGCCGGTTTCCTCCAGCACCGCCAGCACGCCGCGCGCGAAATCGGCCCGGGCGAACTGGCGCGCCGAGACGTTGACCGCCACGTGCATGTCCGGCAGCCCCAGGGCGCGCCAGCGGCAGTTCTGCAGGCAGGCTTCGCGCAGCACCCAGTTGCCGATGTCCTCGATCAGCCCGGTCTCCTCGGCCACCGGAATGAAGCGCGCCGGCGCCACCAGGCCCAGGTCGGGATGCAGCCAGCGCGCCAGCGCTTCCACGCCGGTCACGCGCCCGTTCTCCAGGTCGACCCGCGGCTGGTAGTGCAGCGCCAGCTCGCCCCGCTGGAGCGCGAAGCGCAGATGGCGCTCGATCAGGGCCCGCTCGGTCAGTTCCGCTTCCATCTCCGGCGCGTAGAACAGGCGCTGGTTGCGGCCGGCGGCCTTGGCCCGGTACATGGCCAGGTCGGCCTGGCGCAGCAGCTCCGCCGCCGTGGTCCCGTCGCGCGGATAGATGCTGGCGCCGACGCTGCAGGTGAGCGCCACTTCCTGGCTGCCCAGGCGCACCGGCGTGGCCACCGCGGCCAGCAGCTCGTCCAGCGCGTTGGGCGCCAGGTGCGGTTCCTGGTGGTCCAGCATCAGCAGCATGAATTCGTCGCCGCCCAGGCGCGCCACGGTGTCGCTGGCGCGCAGGCGCGCGGACAGGCGCTGGGCCACCGTCTGCAGGAGCTGGTCGCCCACGCCGTGGCCGAGGGTGTCGTTGATGATCTTGAAGTTGTCCAGATCGACGAACACGACCCACAGCGCATGCCCGTAGCGCTGGGCGAACGCGATCGCCTGTTCCAGCCGGTCGTGGAACAGGTTCCGGTTCGGCAGCCCGGTCAGGGCGTCGTGGTTGGCCTGGTATTCGAGCTCGGACTGGTAGCGCCGGTTGGCCGTGATGTCGTTCATCACGCCGACCCAGTGCGTGACGGCGGACCCGGTGCGCACGGGCGCGACCCGCACCTCGTTCCAGAACAGGGAGCCGTCCTTGCGGTAGTTGCGCAGCACCACGGTGGCGGGACGCTGCTCGTCCAGCGCCGCGCGCAGCTCGGCCAGGGCCGGCTGGTCGTCGTCGCCGGCCTGCAGCAGGCGCGGGTCCTGGCCGATGATCTCGTGCGCCGCATAGCCGGTGACCTGGGTGAAGGCCGGGTTCACGTAGTCGACCAGGTGGCCGCCACCGGCGCAGCGGGTGATCAGGATGGGATTCATGCTGGCCGCCACCGCGCTGCTGTGCAGGCGCAGGGACTGTTCGGCCGCCTTGCGCGCCGTGACGTCCTCGATGGTGCCGAGCAGGCCGACGATGGCGCCGTCCTTGCCGTACAAGGCCATCTTGTTGATCACGTAGATGTGCAGCAGGCCGTCCGCTTCCACCATCTGGTCTTCGTAATCGAGCAGCGGCTTGCCGGTGCGCATGATCTCCGCGTCTTCGGCCCGGATGCGCGCCGCGTTGTGGGCCCAGGGGAATTCGTCGTCGGTCCGGCCGACCACCTCGGCCGGCGTCTGCAGGCGCGCGGCGCGGGCGAACATGTTGTTGCAGCCGGCGTAGCGGTGGTCCAGGCCCTTCCAGAACACCTGGTGCGGCAGGGTGTCGATCAGGCGCCGGTGCACCTGCTCCGAGTTGTACAGCGCCTGCTCGACGTCCATGTGGTCGCTGATGTCGTGCGCCAGCACCACCCGGCACGGGCGGCCCCGGAACGTGAGCGCGTGCGAGGCGATCCGGACCGGCACGCAGCGGCCGTCCTTGAGGCGGTGGGTGAACACGCCGCGTTCGGTCAGTTCCGGGGGCGCGGTCTCGAGGGCGGCCGCGAGCTCCTGCAGCTGCGTTTCCGGGCGCAGGTCGCGGATCGTCAGGGCCAGGAATTCCGCTTCCGTGTAGCCGTAGTGGCGCAGGGCGGCCTCGTTGACGGCGACGACGCGCAGGGATTCCAGGTCGAAGATCCACATGGGCTGGGGATGCTCGCGGAACAGGGCGGGCAATTGTTCAAGCTGCTGCATGGCGTGGGCTGGGCGGAGGTATCACGGCATCGTACCGCAGGGGGCGTCTGGCGAGACCTTGGAAAAAGGGGACGCGGACGGTCCAATTCCAGCGGCTTTCGCTGCGGTGCAATATTATTAACCAGGAGAAAATTTTGCTTCTTGTCATGTCGGCGGCGCAAAAATTTTCCTCAATAAAACAAATACTTAGCGGTGGAAATATCTGACTCGACATTCAGTAATGTTGTATTATCGCGTCTTTGTGCGGAGCCGAAATC